>CAZIMD010000032.1:12286-13800 GCA_964540365.1 uncultured Gammaproteobacteria bacterium | reverse complement strand
CCAGGAACCGGCTCCCCTTGCTGCCCCTTCACCGTAAGGCGAAGTTGGGCGGTGCTGCTTGGGGTATACGATTCCTTGTCTGGGACCGCATTCACGTCCAGCATGTAGGGATCGCGAATGACGGAGAGGTTTTCATGCGCCACCTTGAAGCCCCGGTCGGTGAAAACGACCCCAAAAATGCCGAGATTCGGGTAGAGCGACGCGTCGAAGGTGAACGCGAAATCCGCGTCGCTGGAGACGACCGAGCGCTTGAGTCCGCGCGAGGCGATCACATACAGCGGGCGCGAGTAGGCAGAAACGTCGAGCGGCTTGCCCTCCTCGTCCGTAAGGCGATAGGAGACGCGTCGGTTCAATTCGGCCATGCCTTGCGTATCCCGATCGGTACGTTGCGGATCATCGGTGCGCGACAGCCTGAACAAGGGCTCCGTCGATCCGCCACCATCACTGATTGCGCCGGGAAATTCAGGCGACGGAGGGAAGGCGTACTGGACCAGTGAGACGGTACGGCCCCGCGCATCGGTCGCGGTCAGCAGAACCTGGTAGTGGCTAGCTGTCGCCTCGATGGGGACTTCGACCGTAAAGGCCCCTTGGGCATCGGTGCTGATGGACTGCCTGCCTTCTGGCGTCAGGACCAGGTAGCTCTGCATGACCGGCACCGTACGGCGCTGTTCCGCATCGTAGCGGGTCCCCGTTTGGCGCTCGCGCCGGTCGGCGCGGTAGAGGGAAAGCGTTGCCGCGACCCCCGCTGCCGGCCGCAGCTGTTCGGTCGCCGTATTTGGAGTGACAATATCTTGGACGCTCCCGGAGACACGTAGGCGCCCAGGAGCGACGATCGTGGCTTGGGGCGTATATTCTGCGGAGCGATCCCCGGGCGCCCCACGAAACGCGCGTTGCGCGGGGTACATAGGGATAACCGACAGGGCCGATGATTCGCCCTCCTCCCCCGTTCGTGCGCTGGCCGTAACGGTCAGCTGGTCGCGGCCGTAACAATCCCCCGAAAAGCCGTCCGTCGCTTGCGGATTCGCCGGGACGCACGGGATGGCGCGGTTCGTGTTGACGCGGAACGTTGCGATCCCCTGATCGTTCGTGCGCAGGACCTGGTCAAACACGTTCCCCCCATACTGGTTCGCCTGGACCCGGATGTCCGCATTTGGAAACGGGGTGCCGTCAACGAAGGTGGCAACCGCCTTCCCGGTTACCACGTCACCCATGTAGACGCCTTTCTGATCAAGCTCGAGACCGATGGTCATGCGCGGCTTCGCGTCTGGACGCACGCTAAACCCAATGGACGTCACGACCTTATCGTCTCGCAATAGCTGGATCAGGTAATTTCCGGACGGACGGTTTTTCCAGGTGAAGCTGGCCTGGAACCGCCCGGAGGCATCTGCCGAAACCTCCTGTTCCGCGAGCGTCGGCGAGGTGAGCGAACGGCCGAGGCCATAGATATAATTTGCCTGCGTTAAGCGCAATTTTAAACCAGAAGGAACTTGCTTGGTGGCACGGTCAAGCGCCAA
>CAZIMD010000032.1:6394-12186 GCA_964540365.1 uncultured Gammaproteobacteria bacterium | reverse complement strand
CCGCTCGCGCTCACGCGGACGAGATACGCCCCTGCCGCTGCCGCCGGGATCTCTAAAACCGTCTGTCCTTCGCCTTGCGCGGAAGACGCGACGACATTGGTTTGGCGGAACGCGATCGCCTTCCCCACGGCCATCTGGCCGACCGATTGGCGCTCTGGACGCGTCCACTCGAACCAACCGAACCCCTGGCTGCGCGTCGCCAAATACCGTTCCGTCTCGTCTGCGGTGAGAGCGTAGCCCTCGACGGTAAAGGCCGTGGCCTGGCCGTCCTGGCGGGACTTGGTCGCCTCAGGATTCACGGCGAAGCGGATCGGTTTCCCGGTCGCGACCTGGACCTGGGTCGGCAACGCGAGGCGGAAGTTGTATCCAGGCTCCACATCCTCGTCAGCCGCGACCTGGAACGAGTATGAGAGGTCTTCCGCGAGCTGCATCGACGGGATGCCGGGCACGCCAAAGCCCCGCGCGAGGGTGACGCGATACACCTGGCCCCGGACGAGCGGTCGGTCCGGCAAGAAAACGAGCGTCCGGTCGCGCGTCTCGAAATGGCCAGGGACGGCCGGGACGATCTGTACCGATGAACTCGCGGGACCGAACCCTGCGCGCGAGAACGTCCATTCGAGCGCCGTATCCGCTGGGACGGACGAGGCTCCGGGGCCCGGGGTCAGCGCCTCGAGGGTAAAGGCCCCGATCGTTTGGGTGACCCACGTGTATTCATATGGCGATTCTTGTTCATCCGCTTGCAACGCGGCCGCAAGCGAGACCCGGTAGACCGCATTCCCCTTCAGGGGCTGGACCGGCGTAACGTTCCAGGAACCATCATCGGCACGGTCGACGCGTACCTCAACGGGAGGATCGATGCGGATAGCCCGCTCGATCGCCTCTTGCGCGACCGGGACGGCGCTGCGCAGAACCCAGCCACGGGCTGGATCCATGCCGGCGGAGGTCGATTGTGCCGGTTCAAGCGCAAACGCTTGAGCAGACTGTGCCGCAGGTACGAGCACGCGTGAAGCGAGCGTCACAGGCTCCCCGTCACGACGGCCCGGAAGGGCGGAAAGGACCACGTTCAGCAATAAAACCGTCACGGCAAATGCGGCCGCCAACCACAAGATGCGCCGTGACCGGGGAGCGGATCTTGGCTCGGATGCGGCCGGCGCGGGCGTCGGGGAGGGGTTTGACATAGAGGAAGCTAACGCCAAGAGATCCGCGCGCTGGCGGGCCTTGGCTTGTTCAGGAAGGTGTTCAGGCGCGGCAGATGCCGAAAAGGCCTGCAAAGCCTGAGACATCTCCTGTAACGTAGGGTCGTCTTCAAACTGACGGCGTGGAGGGGTCATAGGTTTTGTGGTAGAGGGTCCGCAAGCGAGCGAGGGCGCGGTAGACCAGTACAGAGGCGTGGTTCGCGGAGATATTCAGGACGTTCGCCATCTCCATCGGCTCTAACCCAGCAAAGAAACGCAGGTCCAGGATTTCCTGGTCGCGCGGAGAGAGGTGTGAGAGGACATCGCGCAATTGCTCGGAAGCGAGGCTCAGCTCAGCCTGTGCCGCTGGACCCGGGAGCGGCGAGGGCGGATCCCATGCGAGCTCCCCCTCCTCATCGTCCGGATAGACTTCAAAATGGGCCCCGGCTTTCCGCCAGTGATCGATGAGGAGATTCGAGGCGGTACGGAAAAGCCAGGCTTCGAGCGGCAAGCCGCGCCATTCCAGCGTCGGCAAGGCCTTGAGGAAGCGTACGAAGGTTTGGGAGGCCAGGTCTTCCGCCAGCTCGCGGTGGCCGCACCGACGCAGGAAGTAGGCGTATAAGCGATCGACGTAGCGGTCGTACACCTCGATAACCCCATTTGGACCTGCCTTGGCACGCTCCAGCAAGGCGGCATCGAAGGAGGCTGTGGGGACCTCATTCGGCATAACGAAACAAGCCAGGAGTCATGAATGGAGGGTAGCATGGGTACAGGTTGGGCTCAATGCGAAAAGCGTCACGAACGGAAGAAGCAGGCATCCCCGCGCCAGGCCCGTTTTCTTGCGGACTCGCCTTCAGGCGGGAAAGGCATTTTCACTAAAGAACGGGCCTCGCGGAGAGATGTCTGGAATCCGATTCACCTCATATCCCGTTCCAGGTTTCGTCGTAAACGTCAAATGCCCGAGGCTGGAGGCCTCGGGCATAATGACACGACTTCAATGCCCCTGATCGTCTTCCGAATCAAAACGCGGTCGAAACGAACCTTGGTTATTGATTCGATCCAAGACCTCTGCCTCGCGGGCGTTGAGCTCCTCCTCCGACCTCCCAACGAGGATTACGGTCTTGTGCGTTCCCCCACCCGCATGGTCACGCGAGAGTTCGACGAGCCGTGCCTTGATGCCGCTCCGTTTTGAGAGCCGCTCTAGCTGATTCGTCACGAGACGGAAGCTTGTCGAGTCGCGCATGTCGGAGAGAATGGGCGGGTACATAGGATCGTTCTTGTACGCCTCGAGATATGCATCGATGAACGTCAGCAGGATGCGGCCCCCAGACGGATGGCCTTTCGATTCGGCAGCCATGTCATCGACGTAGACCATCTTTTCACCGTCGATGCGGCCTTCATATGCGATGAGGTAAGCGCTCGCAGGCTTGCCTTCTGCCTGGGAGATAAAGGAAAGGTTCGGCCGACCAAAGAGCTGGTTCGCGATGGCGATTCCCAACAGGTTGTTCTGGACCTTGTGGATTCCGTAGCCGAGCCCCGTGCCTTCGAACGCCTTGGACTCCAAATGGGCGACGCTGTAGACATCGATGGCCTCGATCGGTCGAACGGTGGGCTTCTGCGCGAGCGCCCCCCCGGTCGCCACCGACTTAGGATCTTCCGGATACCGAATCACGAAATGCTTCTGACCGAGGTTATCGGAATAGCTCATGGGAACCAACGGGATCGTGTCATTGGTCTCTTGAGCTAAACCCAGCTCCGCCGGCGTGTAGCCTATGCCGGCTACGATTTTCCGCGGTGAGACACCGAGCGCTTCCGCGTTCCGCTTCAGATAAGCGCCCCAAAAGCGACGATAGACCTCGGCGATGCAGGCGGCCCGGGCTCCTTCTTCGTTCTTGGCGACCTCGATGTTGTCACAAGCGATATATCTTGGGCGAGCGAAGTCTTCTGCCTCGATGAGGCTTTGGACATTGCCATCATTTTGCTGAAACAACTCCACTAACTGCGGCGCCGGACGGCCGACTTCCTGGTTTACGGTGACCACCGATTGCGCCGCCGTGTTCCAAGCCCCGTTTGGTAATTGCCGTTCGACGACCATTTGGGCACAGTTCGGATTGAACATATAGACGTTGCTCTTCCCGGAACCGAAGGGCATGCAGCTGGCCGTGTCGTTACCGGCGACAACCATCTCTGGATCACTCTTCCAGCCGATTTTTGCGCGGTAGACATGCTTCCCTTCTTCTAGGTAGCGCGGATTCATCCCGTATTCGGTACCGAACAATTCATGGATGAGCGATTGGTAGAGATCCGGTCTCCGCTCGTGGAGGTAGGCGCAGCCGAGCGGGGACTGCAGCAAGACCAACGGGTCCGGCTTCACGCCTTCCCCGAGACCCGTAAGGACGTTTTTAAGGCCGGCAAACAAGGCCTTGGGGGCACGCGCGAGGCCCGGGACCCCCTGACGCGGGCGCCCCATGGCTTCGATGAGCATCCGATGCAGGTTTTCGGGGACGGAAGGGTTGCGCGTCGGATCCTCCCAAATGGTGTATTCCGCCTCGAAGGGAGGGAGGACCTGCAAGCGATCTAACGCGGAACCGATCTCACCCTTTCGACCGACGACCGCGTCGCGCAAATCGGAGGCGGTCAGGTCAAGGTGGGCGACCGTTATGCAGTTGATCGGCTTCTTCAAGGTACGCAGCGGCGCTGGAGCATGCTCGTCCTCGATATCCAAGAACTTGGCCGGCTCTTTCCAAAATTGGAGCACCTTATCCATCTCGATATTCGGATGGAACGCAAGTTTGCCGATATAGGCACGCATCTTATCATTCGGATCTTGGGCGAGCTTAGTGATGAGTTCGCGTTGGCCAAGAAGACGCTGGGCATCGGCGACCTTTCGGAGCGCCGCCCAGGAACCGAAGGGGCCCTGGCCCTCAAAGCACTGCAGAAGCTCGTCAACGCCGGGAACGCCTTCACGATACTCCATGAGGAAGGCTTGCAATGAAGCGGGGGAACTCGGGTCTAGGTCGGCCGCACGCAAGGTACGGCACACGCCCGCGAAACGATGATGCGCCTTCCCTTCCGCGTAGGAAGCCCCGTCCATCGCGACCTGCAAGAGGATATTTTTCGCGAAAATACGGGCATCCAGACCACTTTTTTTCGCGAGCGCCTGAAGGTCATCGAGAAAATAGACGGCATCGTGGCGGTTCATGCCGGGACGGTTCATGTACGCCAACATGAGGCCAGCCCCAAAGAGCTTTCGGCCTTGGTCCATTTTTTCCACGATGAGAGCATCTGCCCCGAGGGACGGGTCCGATCGTAAAACTGCGAGCAAGGCATCAAATAATGCCTCCTTGTTTTTGGGGCGCCCCTTGACATCAAGGCTCAAAGCGGTCGATTGATCGGAAAGGCGGATGGCGTGACATTCGGCCGGAAGAAGCCCATACAGCGCACGCGCGCGGCGATCTTCGGGATGGAAAGCAGGATTCAGCGCACCGGCCTCAGTTTTTGTGGCATCAGGGATGGCGGGATCGTTGAAAAGCGCCCAAACGTCGCGAAGGCCCTCGTGCGCGATGGGGACGGTCAAATCAAGCAAACCTCGCTCGGACAACGACGCGCTCTCCTTTCGGACCATCGTACGGTCAACCGGTCTATGTGCGACGACGTGGGCAAGGTCACCTGGAGTGAAGGGGGTAGAAATCGGGTGCCCCCTGTACACGACCTCCCGTAGAAGCAAGGCAAGCCCATCAGGCAATCCGGCATCTGCCAGCTCACGCAAAAGCGGAAGGCCGCATGGTACGAGCAGCCAAGGCGTCGCGCCCAACAGATCCATCCGCCCTTCCGAGAGGAGCTTTCGCACGAATCGTGAACGCCGCGGCGGTGGGAATGACTCGAAAAGGGCAGCCGCTAGGGGTTGAGCGCTCATATCCGTTACCACGCCCCTCAGTGCGGAGTATAGGTCGACCCACCCATCTATCGAGCAAAGATCGTGATGCTTCGTAAAAAGCCACGCATACGCCTCTGACACCGAATGCAGAACGCCCAGATCGCGATCAATCAGAAAATGTGGCGATAAGATTATAGCGTTCAGGCGATCGAGCGATAATTTGGCCTCGGAACGTTCCATCGGCCGATGCTGGCAGATCGAGATGGCTGCGTCCGACTCATAGTGCAAGTAGTGAGACGCGGCCTGAGGGATCCCCAATGATCGGGTCAGCTGAAACGCCACCGCGATTCCCCTCAGTCGAAGCGCGGCGGCAAAGAACCCGGCGCATGTTTCGCCCCAACGATGCGCCTCTGGGGGGAGATGTTCGGTTTCATGACCTTTTGAGACCAACGGCCCAAGAGCATCGAGGTCAACCTCTTTAAAGAGGCCTTGCTGCAACAAGACGAATCGCCAACGTCCCTTTTCCATCAGTCGATCAGCGATGTTGCGTCCAAGCATTGGCCGTAGCCGTTCGTGCTCGCCCGCCCAATGCATCTTGGCAAGGTCCCACGCATCGGGATACGCGATCAGCTTCTCCGCCATCTCTTGAGGATCCAAGGAGAATCGAAAAAGATGGCCAATAAGCGCGCTGACCTGACCGTCTTTGATGAAGAGGTCGAACATGTAGCGTTGCGCGTCAG
>CAZIMD010000032.1:0-6294 GCA_964540365.1 uncultured Gammaproteobacteria bacterium | reverse complement strand
AGACGAAAGGCGTCGATGTTCCGGATGATTGCCAATGGGCTGACGCGCTCGAGATCGTCCCCTTCCATCAAACGGTCGAATAGCCACCTATGTCTCACGAACGGGAATTCCTCGAGATCGTCGGCGATCCGGTCCTCACGGCCAAGATAGATGAGTCTGCTGGCGCGCATTCCCGCGGAAATGAGCGGGAACCGCTCCGGATGTTCGGTAAGCGTATCGATCGCTCCGTAGCGTAAAACAAAGTCCGAGACCCGTCGGCTCTCAACCACATCTTCCAATCTAGCGAAGTAGTCGAAAAATGGAATCGGTCGCTCGATCCATGCGCTGTCGTAGCTCAGTTTCTTCGGCTTCTTTACCCATCTTCCGTTTTCGAAAGAGGTCTCAAACCGCCCTTGATCGCCAAGCCAGTCATCGATCCTGGCCTGTTCCTCCTTGGACGGAAGGGTCAGGTCAAGCAGGGCCTCCATCCCCTCTTTCGGACCGACACGAACGATCCTTCCTAGCAAGATCAGGTCTCGTGCGATATCACCCTCCCCCATCTGCGCGAGGGCCAGAAACACCTCCGGCTGAATCTCGCGGCTCACCTGGGGAATTCGATGACGGCGATCGTCCCTGGAAAGCTCGTTGCCGTCTTCATCCTCTTCAACCATGACGTGCGTAAATAGGTACGGGTTTGCGGACGTTGGACGCTTCGCCTTTTGGACCCCGTCATACGCCCGCAACAGGCTTTGAACGGCCTCCTGCGCGGCTTCACGACGTTCATCCGGACTCATGCGAACCAAATGGGCCTCGCGGGAGTCGGTTTCGCCTTCAGAAAAATCCTGCGCGCCCCCATACCGCTCCAGCAGGTCTTCCTCGTAGTCGCGCAACCCTTCGTCGATCGCTCGTTGGGGCGGCATGTGCCTCTGAGATGCGAACGGTGGCATATATGTTCACAAAGCATAGCATGGGCGCGCTTCGCTTCCAAAAAACCGAGCCCATGCTATGGTTACAAGGAACCCATATGTCCCGCGCCCAACCCCGCGCCATCCTCATCGATGTCGTCCACCCTTCGCTGACCCCTGAAAAGGCCAAGCGACGTTTAGACGAGCTCGCCTCGCTCACGAAGACCTTCGGCGGCGTGATCGTCGTCGCAATGCTGCAAAAACGCGCCCTCCCCGACTACCGAACCTACATCGGCGGCGGCAAGGTCGAAGAGCTGATCGGGCTTGCGAAGGAACACGCGGTCGAGGTACTCATCATCAACAACCTCCTGAAGCCTAAGCAGCTCTACGAAATCGAAGAACGGTTCCGCAAGGCGGGCCATCGCCTCAAGGCCTGGGACCGCGTTGACCTGATCCTCAAAATCTTCGACCTGCACGCCAAAACGGCCGAAGCGAAACTCCAGATCAAGCGGGCGGCGATCGAGCATGTTGGGCCGCGCATTTTTGGGCTCGGCTTGGAGCTCATGCAGCAAGCCGGCGGCACGGGAACCCGCGGCGGGCAAGGCGAAACGAATACCGAGCTCATGAAACGCCACCTCGCGAAACAACTGGACCATACGAAACAAGAACTCGAACGGATCGCCGCCTCCCGCGCCCTCCATCGCCAAGATCGCCGACGACGCGGACTGAAGACCGTATCCGTCGTGGGCTACACGAACGCCGGCAAGTCAACCCTCGTGAACGCCCTCACCAAAAAGGGGGCGTATGTGGCAGACGCGCTGTTCGCCACGCTCGACACCCATGTGGGCAAGCTATGGCTGGAAGATCCGCAGGGGACGGGCCACGGCGAGGAAGTCCTCATTTCCGACACGATCGGCTTCATCCAGGACTTGCCGCCCCGTCTCATCGAGGCCTTCTCGAGTACGCTTGATGAGACGGTCCACGCGGACGTCCTGATCCACGTCCTCGATGCGTCGGATGCCCACCACAAGCACAAAAAAGCGGAAGTCGAGGAAATTCTACAGGAAATTGGGGCGGCCGAGATTCCTCGGATCCTCGTGCTCAACAAGATGGACCAATTGACGCCCGCAAAACAGCGCGCACGCCTGAACGCCTACAAGAGCCTCCAAGCCGTGCCCGTATCCGCCCGAAGCGGGCTAGGCATCGATCTCCTCAAGCAAGCCATCCGCGCGTCCCTTCATGCGAAACCGCCCATTGACTGATCATCGGCGACCGCACCCCAGGCGAACGCCTTCCCCATGCGGCCAAGATACGGGCTGGCGGCCAGTGCGTTTTCAGGGTGCGAGCGAAGGAGAACCCCCCTTTCGCGACGGCTCGTGGACGCGAGTGACGTGACAGGCAGGAGATTTTATCAAAACTCGCCTTGATGGGCGAGTTTTGACGTGGTGGGTCGAGCTGGGATCGAACCAGCGACCAGGCGTGTATAAGACGCCCGCTCTACCAACTGAGCTATCGACCCGACAAGGCTGTTTTAGCCGAAAAACCACGCCCGAGCAAATGGGACGAACCGCCCCCAGGGCAACGGCCCATCCTGACGATTCGAGAAAAACCCCTATTCTAAGCAACGAGACACCCCTTCCTTAGCCCTGGCCCATCCCAGAAAAACCCTGTAGGCTGTCCCCATGTCTTGGACGATCGAACCCGCATTGGATAACGAGCGACTGGACCAGGCCCTTGCGGCCCTGGATCCGGCCCAGTCGCGCGCCCAATGGCAGAAACACATCAAGGAAGGATGCGTGACGGTCGACGGAAAGGCGATCCTCATCCCCCATCGGCGCGTGCTGACGGGGCAAGTGTTGGCGTTCGCCCCTGGCGCCGGCGAGACGCTTCCGTTTGAACGCTCGACCGCCTCCCCGCGCATCCCCTTGCGCATCGTCGCCGAAACGGCCGGCTGGCTCGTCATCGACAAGCCCGAAGGCCTGCTCGTCCATCCCGCCGCCGAAGGATCGACCGAACCGACCCTCATCGACGCCCTCCTGGCCCACGATCCCGGCATCGCGAAGATCGGACCGGAGCCAGAACGCCCCGGCATCATCCATCGACTCGACCGAGACGTGAGCGGTCTCATGGTCGTCGCGAAGACGCAAGCGGCCTACGACGACCTGCAGGCGCAATTTCGCGAACGCAAGATCGATAAGACGTACCTCGCCCTCGTGCACGGCGTCATGAAGCTGGACGAAGGCGACATCCGCTTCAAGCTTGCCCGTTCGACCACAAAAGGACGGATGGCGGCCCGACCGGTGGAAGACTCCGATGGGAAAGTCGCATGGACGCACTATACGGTCCTCGAGCGCCTTCCTGGCGCGACCCTGCTCCGCGTGAACATCTTCTCCGGCCGCACGCACCAGATCCGCGCCCACCTGTTCGCGCTTGGCCATCCCGTCTTCGGCGATCCCTTGTACAAGCGGCGCTCCTCCGACCGTCGCAACGAGGCCCCGCGGCTCATGCTGCAAAGCGTCGAGCTCTGCTTCCGCGACCCTGCCACCGGGGAGCGGCAGGCCTTCACGCTTGACCCGGATCCGGCTTTCGCCCAACTGTCGTCGGCGTGGCGGACGCACAAGACGGAAAAGAAGGAGGCATAGAAAAAGCCCCGCCGGAATGGCGAGGCCAGAAGCCTTTGAGACGATGCCCGGCTAAGCGCCAGGCGTCGTCTTTTTTTGGGCGGGCGATCAGGTCGGGGACGGCGGGACCGCCGGCGGCGCGCTTCCCTGAGCGGGAGGCGCGTTCGCCGGAGAGCCGTAGTCGACCGTCTTGCCGCTGAAGCGCTCCTCGAAGAGCACGGCGAGGCGCTTGTCCCCCATCAGCTCGCGGCCGTCGAGGATCTCCGTGAGAGCGGCGAGCTCGGCATGGAGCCTGGTCAGCGGACCGAGGGCGTTCTTCCGGGTGACCGAAGGGTCCGCCTTGGCACGATCGCCCAGGATCTTCACGAGATCAGCCCGGGTCAATTCGAGCCGTTCGCCACGGAGGAGCACGCTCAGCACGTGCTGCGTGACCATCCCTGCGAGCGCTTCCCACTCCTTCTTCGTTGCCGTCGTAGGCATCCTGCTGGCGCGGTCGAGGATCGTCCGGAACTCAGGACGGTTACCCGCCCGAACATCGGAGTACACCCCAGCCATGAACCAGCGGAAGAAGGCGTGCGCTCCCTCGGCCTCCAGCGTCGAGATCCCCTCGGGGGGCGTCGTCATGCTGAGGCGGGAGGCGGGGGGGACGGGCGCCTGGCTGGAACCGGCAGGAGCAGGGGCCTTGGCCTGATCGGCCTGGGCCTGCTCACGCACATGGACCCCCAGGGCCTGCATCGTGAGGTGCACGACGCGCGCACGGGTCAGCGGATCTTCCGCCGCGTCCTTGACCTCGAGCTCCTTCTCGACGTCCTTGGTGAAGCTGAAGGTCGGCCCCTTCGCGAAGAAGGGCTGCGCGAGCATCGCCGACTGGAAGGCAAAGGTCAGCTCCTGGTCGATGCGGTCGTCGCGCACGTCCTGGGCGTGGCGGGCCTGCGCGAGCACCTGATCGGCGCGGCGCTGGCGGGCACGGTCCCAGAGGACAAGGGCGAGGGCAACGACGAGGGCCAGGAGAGCGACCCCGCCCGCCGCGAGCTTGGTGCCGCGGCTCTCGGCGAGGGCCCTCCAGCCGTCCTTCCCGCGGGCCTCGGCGGCACGCGCGTCGTTGGCGCGGCGCGCCTCTGCCTGGGCGGCGGCGATCCGCTCGGCGTCGGCACAGGTCGGCCCCTGGGTGATGGCGTCCAAGCGCCCGGCGGCAGCCTGGGCGGCGGCCGTGAGGTCGGCCGGGGCGAGCCCGGCGACCGTGGCGGGGACGAGGGCCCGGTTCCACGCGGTGAATTCGGCGGGACCGACGTCACAACGCAAGGCCTGGTCCGTTTGGGCCGCCACCTGCGGCAGGGCCAGGCAGGCGCGCTCGGCGACGCTCTTGAACGCGCTCGACCGCGGGATCAGGACCCGGCCCGGGAGGGCACGGATCTTGAACTGCCGGCTGAGCGCGCTGCCCGCATACCGCTGCACGGCGTTCCAGCCATACAGGGTCTCGAGCGAGGCGCCATTGATGGGCGTACAGGTGCCGGCGAGGTACGCGCGACCCTCCTGGGTGGGGACACCCCCCTGAAAGAGCGGCCCGGTGGGACGACCCTGACAGTTCGGCATGAGGCTGGCCGTGGCGGTGTAGATCCAGCGCACGGAACCGGCCGGGACACCCACCTGGTTCGGCGAGCGGCGCAGCGTCTGCGAGGCTGGGAAGGCCACGGGGGGCGGCGTCTCCCCCACGGGCCGCACGAACTCCTCGGTGACCGTCACCGTGGCCTGGAACCGGTTCACGGGGTTGGCCGCGAGCAGGTCGAGCAGGGTGATGAAGGTCCCCTCGGGGGCGCTGGCCCGGGTGGAGCAGGCAGCCGAAGCAGCCGTCTGGAAAGGGCACTGGAAGGCGTTGTCGGTGCCGGGGCGAAACCAGTTCCGGGGACCGATGTCGCGTCGGTCCAGGCGCGTCGGCAAGCCACGCGCGAGGACAGGGGCGGCGAACGGCACGTCCCGGTTGAGGTAGTCGTCAGCCTGCTGGTGGGTCGCCCCATTCCAGGAAGCGGCCAGGAGCTGCGGGACCTCGGTGGGTCGGGTCAGGGTGACCACGACCGCCGGATCGGCGTATTCCCGACATGAAGGCACGTCGGTCGCGACCGTCCGCTCCTGGGCTTCCGCCGCAGGGGACAGCATCGCGACGGCCAGCCCGCACAGGGCGGCCATCAGGGGAGGGCAGCCGGATGACAGGCGCATGTCAACCTCCTTCTCTCTCGTTTTCGGGTCTGGTTAACAGGAAACGTCACGCCCCTAAGCAGGGCGTGATGGCGGCCACCTCACCAGAGTTTCCCCTTCTTGTCAAGGGCCCCTAAAGCCGTTTCAGGGGCTTAAGAGACGAAAAAAGACCCGTATCTTAGGTCTTTTTTCTGAACCCCTTTACGCGGCGAGCTTGACGTTCTTGATCTCGCGGACGCGCTTCTTGCTGGAACGGATGTAGCTGATGCTCTTACGGCGGGTCTTGATGAGGCGAACCAGCTCGATCTTGAGCAAGGAAGGCATCGCAAGCGGGATGATGCGCTCGACCCCGACACGCTCGGAGACCTTGCGGACGGTCATGGTCTTGGCATTCCCCTTGCCGCCAACGTTAATCACCAGGCCTTCGAAGATCTGGACGCGCTCCTTTTCGACGCCAGCGGCGTTGGTATCCTTAATCTTGAGGTGCAGGCGCACGGTCATGCCGGTTTTCACCTGCGTGGGCAGGATTACCGCGGGTAAAACGAGGTTTTCAGACATATCTGTAGAGAATGGGGGTAGAATAGTTTAAATGGACG
>CAZIMD010000031.1:0-13895 GCA_964540365.1 uncultured Gammaproteobacteria bacterium | reverse complement strand
AGCGCGGCGGCGGACACCATTTGCGGCGTGAGGGCGACATACGGGCGACCGGCCGCGAACCGCTCGATCTGCTGCACGACGCGGACATCCGTCGCACTCACCCCGGCAGACGAGATCCGCAGGTACCGATTCGCCTGCGGATACGAGACAAACCAGACCGCCGTACAGAACAGGGCGACCAGGAAACAGGCTACGATACGCAAACGGGAAGAGAGCCGCGCTTCCGCGCGTTCCAACAAGAGGATGACGCCCGGAAAGAAGAAGACCGGAAACGCGCCCCGCAACCGCAACGCGAACTCGAACTGCTCGGTAGAGATGATGTTCCTGATCTGGGTCGATGCGGCAAGGAAAAACGCCGCCAGGAGCGATCCGAGCGCCGTCCCCAGATAGACCCAGCGCAGGGGGCGTAGCCGCTCCGGCACGAACCGCAACCCATACACGCCGATGGCCGCAAACAGGAACGGCCACAGATGGAAAAACCGATAGAAGGCCTCGACGAACCACGGTGCCGCATCCAACCGATACGGGAATCCCGTCAGGACCTGCCAAGCCATGTTCCACTGCGCGACGGACGGCCACACCATGGTCCCGCCAAGACGAGACACGTAGAGCGAAAATGCGGCGATCAGCAAGCCGAGCGCGCTCGCACAGGCCCCCACCCCCGCCACGCGCGGGAAGCGCTGGGCCATCCAGCCGAAGAGTACGAGGACGCCCGCCAGGATCGCCAAGAGCGGATGCACGAGCCCCATAAACAGCAACAACAGAGCCGCGAGCGGCCAGCCCGACACCAAGACGAGCGACGGAAGCGCGAAGACGACGAACAGGAGGGTGAGATAGGTGAACTGATACGGGACCGTGAACGTAAGCGGTGCGAACGGCAATACGAAGACCGCCCAGGCCGCAACGGACGAACGCCCCTGGTCCCACGACCGACGTAAGCGTGGGATCAGTACGCCTACAAGCCCAACGGAGAGCATCGGGACCAGCAGGCGATCGATCCATGCCGACGGAAGGCCGGTCACCCGCGCAAGTCCCGCTTCAACGGCATACTGTCCGACATAGAGGATCGAGGACAACTCGATCCTCCCCTGCTCAACCAATGCCCGCACGGCAGCCTGATGGATGAACGGGTCAAACCCGAAGCCCAGCCGATACACGACGAGTGAGGCCCCGAACGCGATAGCGGCCTGGATCGCCCAAAGGGCACGCCCGAGACGCGTCGGCGGCCCATCCGCAAGCACGAGCAGGAGCGAGAAACTGAGCCAGAATAAGGGAAAAATCGAAATCGGAAGCGCTTCCCACGGCGAGGCGATCGCGCGATCGGTTCGCGAGAGCCATAAGGTCGCGCCCTGCAGCGCCTGGAGCAGGAAGACGCCCAACGCCCCGACCTTCCCCCACCCGTCTGCCGCTGGCGCTGACGTGACGGGCACGGGCGCGCATCCACGCCTTCGGGAATACGCGCACGCCACCCCGACCGCCGCCCCGCACGCGAGCGCCGCCCAAGGGAGCCAAACAACGAACCGGTCCATCAAAACAGCGCCGGTCAGGACCAGCCCGGCGATCAACGCCCCAACCCCCCAACCGCCTGAAACATAGGGTACGCGCATATGAAAAGCGGCGGCCGAAGCCACCGCCCCATTCTACTCTTTCTTGTCACCCGCGAAGAAGTCCCACACCTTGTCGAAGAACCCTTCCTCCGCTTTCGGCTCTTCTTGCTTGAGGGATGGCTCCTGATAGAAGGTCTCTGGCGGCTTCATCTCGTTTTGCGGGATCGTGCCCTCCTGCTCCTGGGGTTTCACGTATTCCTGCGGCTTGTAGGTCGTGTCGATGCCGGGAATGATCGGATCCGGCGGATTATCATTCACATATTCCGGCGGACGCGTGTTGATGGGCGGTTTGCGGATGGGATCCATGGGATCCGCATCCGTACCCACCGGGGGCTGGTCCGCTTCTGGACGAAGGCCAAGACAAATGCTGTTGCACGAGGAAAACGTCACATAGCACGCTTCGTTTTGCGCATCCGTGACCACCCCCGTGAGACACACCTCGTAGCGCTGAATGCAGAGGTTCTGGCAGGCGGACGCGGGCGGCGGCGGGATGTATCCCGGGGGCAACTCGTCTTGATAGGGGCAGGTGTCACCACACACCACCGCACGCTCGTCGCACAAGGACTCCGGCCGGCCGGCCTCGATGCACGCGGAACGGATGCCGACGCATCGGTCGAGGCAGAATCCCGCCCGTGGGCGCGGAGCCGGAGGGACATAGCCCGGCGTCATGTATCCCGGAACGTCGTATCCGGGCACGATATACCCAGGCATGGCGTATCCAGGCACATCGTACGCGGGCGGCACGTAGCCTGGCGGGACATAGCCCGGCAACGTGTCGGCAGGCGGATAGGCGAGACAACTTTCCGCACAGGCGTCGAAGGCCGCGCGGCAGGCGGTCGCGTCCCCACCGGACTCGGTACACATCCGGTTGGTCTCTTCACATCCGCGCCAACAGGCTTCACGGGTGAGGATCGTCCCGCCCTCGAGCGGCATCATCACACCCGAACGCTGTGGATCCTTGTTGAACAAGTCATTCAGGCTGACGGCCGCAAACGCCGCCGAGGCGCCGAGGGCGATGCCGATGGCGACTTTCGAGGCGGTCGCGGTTGCGGATTGGGTAAGGACGGACATGGCCATACGCGAGGAAAAAGAGACGAGAAGAAGTAAACAGCAGGAGTATACCACACTCGCTGTGACCGCACCCAGCACGCATGTGCTATACTGCTCCTCGTATGAAACTTCCTTTCATCGCGCTCCTCCTTTCCCTGAGCCTACTCGTGCCGTCGGTGCAGCCAGCGCTTGCACAAGCCGGTCCACAACCCGGGACGCTCATCAAGACCTTCAGCAACCCGGCCATCTACTGGTATAGCAATACAACTGGACGTCGACATGTCTTCCCAAACATGCAGACGTTTTACAGCTGGTACTCGCCCTATGACCTGTACCGCGTACACACCGTTTCGGACGCGGAAATGGCCGCCCTGCGGATCGGGACAAATGTGACGATCCGTCCCGCCACACGGCTCCTCAAGATCACCACCGATCCCAAAGTGTACGTCGTTGAAGCGACCAGCACGATTCGCTGGATCGAATCGGAACCGGTCGCCGTCGCCATGTTCGGACCGCACTGGCAGGACCTGATCGTCGATGTCCCGGATGCGTTCTTCGTGAATTATACGGCCGGACGACCCATCTCGACGCCGTCCGACTTCAATCCACGCCCGGCTTTAACGCCAAACGAGCTCTATCGCTAAATAAAAGCCCCTCACGGGGCTTTTTTGGTTTTGAAGCCCGTGCTGCACCACCCTTTGCGTCTTCTGACCTCTTCCCGCATACTATGCCCCGTGGAACCGGGTGTCGGTGGGGGCATCCTTCCGCATCCGTGCTATCCAATCTTTTTCCTATGATGAACACCCAACGTACCCTTGGCCTCGTCGTCGGCCTGATCGTGGTGGCAGTCGCCGCTGGCGTCGCCGCATTCATGAAGCCCGCTACTCGTCCGCGCCCGACAATGCCAAACACGCAGATGAACAGCGGGGCCATGCCGACGGCTCCTACCCCCTCAAGCACGACGACCGTCGCCCAGCCGAAGCCGGACGCAACGGCCACCCAAACGTCCACCGCCCAAAACGCCCCTGCCGTCAGCGCCTACACGGCCGCCGACGTCGCCACGCACAACACCGAGGGCGACTGCTGGAGCTCGATCAACGGCAAGGTCTATAACCTCACCGACTGGATCGCCCAGCACCCGGGCGGTGAACGGGGCATCATCCGGCTCTGCGGGAAAGACGGGTCCGCCGCCTTCAATGGCGAACATGGCGGCCAAGCGCAGCCGATGCAGGCCCTCGCGAACTTCGCCATCGGAACGCTCAAATAAGCTATGAAACCGTTCCCGTACGCAAGCTACGCGCCCGTCACCGTTCGTCTCGCCATTAGCGCGGTCGTGATGTGGTTCGGCGTCTCGCAACTCACCAATCCGGGCATGTGGATCGGCGTCGTGCCGGCCTGGGCCACCGCGATCGGCCCGAGCGCGAACACGATCGTCTTCCTGAACGGGCTCTTCGAGGTCATCGCCAGCATCCTGCTCGCCATCGGCCTGTTCGTCCGTCCGATCGGCGCCCTGCTCGGCCTGCACCTGCTCGTGATCACGCACGGGTTTGGCCCCTCGGCCACGGGTGCGCGCGACTTCGCCCTCTCGTTCGCCGCCTTCGGGGTCGCGCTTGCCGGTGAGGACCGCTGGTCGCTGGGGAAAAAAGAGACGGAATAGGGATATGACAAAAGGAGCGAACGCTCCTTTTGTCGTGGATAAGAAAAGCGCCGACGGTCGTCGGCGCCAGGCGGCTAGTACGCCACCCAATCGGTGTTGAACCGGATGCTCGGCGCGATCATCACCGAGAAAACCCAGATCGGGTTGGGGGTCGCGTAGGGGTAGAGGTGCCCGTGGTAGGGCCCACCGACAGACGCAGTCGTCGTGTACTCGGGCGGGGCCGTCGCATTGGCGAGCCCGCCGAAGCTCTCCAGGAGATGGGCACGCGGGGTAATGCCGTAGTGCCCGGTGATGAAGTCGTACGCGACCGCGTAGGTCCGAATGGGGAATGGCCAATACCCATCAGGACCAGTGAACAGGATCGCCTGGAAGCGGCGCGGGCCGCTGCCCAGGCGTCCGTAGTAGAAGGTCAGGCGCTGACCGGGGTTGGAGGCCGACTTGTATTCGGCATGGAACCCGCAGGTCCCGGTCACCCCAGTGCACAGCCGGTCCCAGATCTGCACGAAGTCGTACAGCCAGACCCGGTGCGTCCAGTCGGTGCCGCCGCCGTGCTCGGAAGGCAGCAGGCCGCGCTCCCAGACCGTCGGGGGCGTCTCCGACGCGAGCTCGCCGACCCCCCACTGCACCACGCGATGGGGCAGGTACAGGTCGAATCCCCCCGCATGGTCCTCATACTCGACGATGACGTCGCACATGCCCGCCTCGAAACGGGAGGCCGTGCAGAAGACGTCCGTATCCGCCGGATCACCGACGATCGCGCTGGCGACCCGAGCCGGAGGATCCGGCGGCTGCCCGACGCAGGCGGCCATGAGGGCCGCGCAGATGAACAGGAACCCGACCGAGGCAAGACCTTGATGACGCATGTGCTCTCCTTCCGTGGCTGCGGGAGGCTAACAAAAATCCCCCTAGCCGTCAAGCGCCTTCCTCATCGCGGAAAGGCATGGATCACCCGCATATATACAAAAAACCGGCTTTTCGGATTTTTTGGTCGTTTCTCTTATGGGGTCGTGTGTAGGAGGCGGTCGCGCTCATCTTCTGAACGCGTACCCGCCTCCTCTGGTCGATTCCTTAGGAGATGCGTGGGCGCCCTAACCGGATGATGGCCGTGTCGGTTGCCGTGACCCATACGATCAAGCCCGCTCGTGGCGGGGCTTGATCGGGGCGGGGACGGGGATGGTCCCGTCCCCCTTCTGATGCGTATGTGGATCGGTTAGCGCTCATCCCGTTGCTCTGCAGGTTCATTACCCCGGGAACGGTCATCCTGCCCTTTCCCCGTATCAGGGGACGCGTTGCCACGCTGACCCTGCTGCGCACCCGATTGAGACTGGCCGCCCGCGCCCTGCTGTGCCGTGTCGCGGTTTCGCTCGTCCTTTTGGTTGTACATAGGAGGAATGCTAAGTGGATGAGAAGAGCCCTGCCCAAGAACGTCAGCCCTCGTCCCTACGCGTCGGAACGAAAACGCGTCGCTCTCGATTCAGCGCTCAGAAGAAGAAAGGGGTGACCTGCCGCTCCCCCAGCCTCTTCTCAACGTTGAGGAGATCCTTTTGGGGTAAACACATCGTCCAACCTTGCTCGAAACTCTTTGATTGTGGTGGGTTCGGCGAACATGACCTGACTCGACCGGATAAGACCCTGATACTTCCACTATAATCCCCTCATTTTGGTTGTCAAATGCCTTGCAAAAAACGCCGTTGCGGAACGATCGCAGACGAGCCCGCTTCACCGTCAGCTTTGAGGCCACGCATGCAGCCCGCGAGCTCCCACCCTCCTATCCGTGAGGATTTTACGACGACCCTGCCACGAGAAACGCGATCAGTCGCTAAGATGGTTCAACGAACGCCTCCCGAAAGCGTAATTTCACGATCGCCGAGCGTACATTCGCTCGATCGCGGCCCCTTCCCTATCATGGCCCCATGGGAATCTGGTCCTCCATAGGCAAACGAACCCCGGTCGAACACGGAACCTTCGTGTTGGACGGCCGTCTCGTGATCACCTGGACCCGCCGTGCCCGCACGAAACGGCTCGGCCTTTCCGTACACCAGGATGGCCGGGTGTGCGCACGCGTCCCGCTCCGGTGTTCGGAACGGGCGCTAGGCCTGTTCGTGGACGCGCATCTCGATTGGATCGAGCGCGCCCGAACCCGGTTCGAGCGCACCACCGCGATCCGGCTCCCACCCATCGCAAAAGCCGAACTGCGGCAGAAGCGGGTCGAGGCGCGAGAGCTCGTCGAGCGGATCTTGCAGCGCATCCTTCCTACCTACGGATTCGCCTATGCAACCATCCGCATCAAGCAACAAAAGACCCGTTGGGGCAGCTGCTCAAGCCGAGGAAACCTGAATTTCAATGTCCGCATCATCCAACTCCCCAAAGAATTGGCGGAATACCTCGTGATCCATGAGGTCTGCCACTTGCGCGAATTGAACCATTCACCGCGATTCTGGGCTCTGGTCGGACGCACCTGCCCCGGATATCGCGACGCGCGACGCGCCCTCCGCACCGGCTACCGGCTTTCCTGAAACAAGCTCGGACCGTCTGTGCGCATGGGCATTTGCGAGGACGACAGCAAAAGAGTTCAAGCCGCTCGCCGGGCCGCCCTCTCCCAAGAGGCGAGGTAGGCGGCATGCGTCGCCTCCAACGAGAGAATCCTGTTGCGGACGCTCCCGCGCTGCGTCGCGAGCGTGGCACGCAAGTCGCCATCCTCCATCAGCCGACGCATCGCCGCCACCAGCGCCGCCCGATCGTTCACCGGAATGACCAGCCCCTGTTCCCCATCACGGATCGCCTCGCCCGCGCAGCCCACGTCCGTCATGACGACGGGCAAGCCGGCGCAGGCCGCCTCGATGGGCGCCAACCCGTACCCTTCCTCGTGCGAAGTAAGCAAAAACGCGTCGGAGCGAGCGAAAAACGGCGTCACGTCTTTCGTCGCACCGGCAAATTCGACCGCCGCTTCCACGCCCAGCTCCTTCGCGAGCCGCTGCAAATCCCCACGCAGCGGTCCATCTCCGACCACAACGAGCCGCGCATCCGTCGTCCGTCGGAGATCCGCCAAGGCATGAAGCTGCAAGGCGATGTTTTTAACGGGGACCAGGCGTCCGACCGTCAGGAACGTATATGGCCCATGCGGACGGACAACGTGCGGTTGCGGGAGATATGCGGCACAATCCACATAAATGGGGCACACCGTGATGCGTTCTGGACGGACACCGAATTCCTCGATCAGCTTCCGCGCGAGACGTGTGCTCACCGCCCGCACGCTCTCTGCCCGAGGCAGCGCGAATTTCGCCAACCAGCGCCGCACGCCCCCCAATTTTTCAAACCCATGGACCTGGATCTCGAGCCCGATCCCCAATAGGCGCGCCAAGACCACCGCCAGCGCCCCCAAATAATACGGATCCCGCGTGGAAAGGACATCGTACCGCTCGGCACGGGCGCGTTGCCGCACCGCCGGGATCAGGCGCAACAAATACAGCGCCTTGTTTCGCGCAGACACCCCATACAACGTGACCCGATCGGAAAGCTTGGTCGTGCGGCCCTGCGGATCGGGCAATAGCACGTCAAAACGCTCGACCATGGCCGCGTACTGCACCAGCCGACGGGCCGCGGGCGCGGCAGGATCGAGGAGGTCGTGGCCGTCGGGACTGAGGAGCAGAACCTTCATATGTATTGGAACGACCCTAGCATGGGGCAAACGGTCAAGCAACGAACGGAGGAGGCGCGCCAACCATCCGGCATCGTGAGGAAGGCCGTGTTTGATGCGGTTTACGTTTTTTTCGATCTCCTGGCCGCTTTCACCGGCAATGCCCGTGCGACTCCCCTGAGGATCACTCCAAGCCGGGTCAGGCCTGATAGCTGATCCTCGGTCACGATGTAGTGCGGCTTCGCGCCCGGATACGGCGAACCCCGTTCGCATGCGTCCGCGAGTTCGTCGCTTTGGGGCAGGATCTTCACATACAGCAGGTCGTCACAGATCAACGCGACCACCTTCCCATCCGCATAGAGGGCATACTCGCCAAACATCGCCCGGACCGAAAATACGGCAGGATCGCCTAATTTTTTCAGGAGGAAATCGACCGTCGCGCGTTGGGTAGCCATATGGGGACGTGAGCAGAAGCCAGCGTTTTTTAGAAAATCTTCCCTGTCCTTAGCGCGTTTCCAACGAACCCGTGACCGAGAAGATGCCTTTCACGGCGTACTTGCGCCAATGGTCAGAGCTGAGCCGCTCGATGGGCGTGACGATCCCGCTCGCCCGGATCCGGTCACCGGTTTGCAGGGGTGGCAGCAAGGCGGAGGAGAGGTTCAGGTCGAGCGCGTAGTAGGAACCGTCCGCGGTCTTGAGACCGAACGCGCATTCCATCGTGTGCGGGCCGGTCGTGTCCCTATGCGGTAGGCAGACGTATTCCCCTTCCAACGTGGCCCGTTCCGGCTCGCCTGAAGGAACCGCGGCCGGAGCGAGAACTTGAAGGAGCGCACCGATGTCCTGAACCGTTGCGATGGGCAGGGCTTGCGCGCGTTGGAGATTCTGCAACAGCACGGCCATCCCGTACGGCGTGATCGCCCCATCGGCACTCGTGCGCGCATACCCCTGGCGGGTAGAGATGAACTCCAGGGTCCCGTCGCGTTTCGGGAGGTACCAGCCACCGGCGGCCTGAACACAGACGAAATCCTTCGGCCGCATCCCCGGATACGCCTGCATCAGCATGGAAGGCACATAGCCTTCGATCGGATGACCGCCGACAACGCGATCGGTACGCGCTTGGACCGTTTCGATGAAATGGGTGGTCGCGGACGTAAAGGAAAGGGACGGGGCGGTAGAACAATCGAAATCGGTGAAATGGCCCGGCCGTGCCAAGCGCGAAATGAGCGCCCCCGCCAGAAACACTGCCACCAGGACCAAGAGACCGAAGGCATGGGTTCGGGTAAGTTTCATAGATACTCCCATCGTGAGACAACGGGCGGCGCCTCGCAAGCTCGGCGGGGATGATGGATAAAAAAGACCTCCCAAACAGGGAGGGTCAGCGGGCGGCGGGCACGGGCGGGAGCATCACGCTCGCGCCGGTACCGGAGTAGGTGGGCAGTTCGCCGTTCCATCTGTCGATCTGGCGCAGGCGCAGGATCTCCGGGGTGAGGTGGGGCTGCAGGGCGCGGTAGGCGCCGGCCTGCGAGTCGGCGGTGAGCTGGCGCACCTGGGCCTCGGCGCGGGCGCGAATGAGCTGAGCATCGGCCTCACCCTGCGCCTGGGCGCGGGCGGCGTTGGCGGCGCCCTCGGCACGCGCGACGTTCTGGCGGGCCTCGGCCTCGACCTGGGCGACGCGGTTCTGCGCCTGCACGGCCTCCTGGCTGGCCCCGATCGAGGCGTTGATGGCCGCCACGACGTTGGGCGGCAGGCGCAGCGCGGCGGTGAACGACAGCTGGTCGACCATGAACCCGTCGCCGTTGAGGCGCTCGTTCAGGCGCTGCTGCGCGTTGTGCAGCAGGCCCGTCTTGCCGGGGCCGTAGATGTCCTGCACGGCCATCGTCGAGGCGACCTCGTTCAGCATGTCCCGCGTGAGGTTGCGGACATAGCCGTCGGTGAGGATGGTGATGTCGGCCTGGCGGAAACGCGCGTAGAGGCGCGGGGCCTTGCTGCCCTCGATGTGGTAGGCGATGGCGACGTCGGCGTTGACCGACACGCCCTCGCGGCTGGCGAAGGTGATCGACTCGTCGCGGGGGGCGCCCTCGTGGGGCGTGGCGGCCCAGATCTGGTTCTGGATCGAGGTCGGGAACTCGATGACGTCCTCGGTGATCGGGTTGTACACCACCCAGCCCGTGACGATCGGGGCGTTCTGGACGCCGCGCGAGCTGCCCGCGAGGCTGACCTGGATGCCGACGTGCCCCACGTCCACGCGCGTGCAGGACGTCGTGCCGAGGCCGAGGACGGCGAGGAGCAAGAGGATGAGGCCGGGGGCGCGGAACGCGGTCGGGAACAATCTGCTCATGGAACCATGCCTTTCTGAGTGGACAGACGGCGCGACGGCGAGGTCGCGCATACGGAGGCTCCGACGACGGGAAGGAAGAAAAGGACGGACGCGTGGGTGCGCAAAGCGCCGCCACTGAACCATCTGTCCGGCTATCTGTCAAGGGGTGGCGGAGAGTGCCCCCATCCGGAAACGGTGCTATCCTTGAACGGCATATGCCATTTCCAACCTTCGAAAAAGCGACCAGGACATCCTCCGTCCCCTATCTCCGCGAGACGGGGTTTGTTTTTGCGGTCTACGTGATCGCGCTGGCCGGCCTCATGGGGTATGATGCCTACCGCTTTTTCGTGTCGGCGAAGGGATGGGTGGACACACAGGCGGGGATCGTATCACTCGCCCCGAGAAGGTATGGAGTCAATGCGAGATCCTTCATCCTTCGATATCCGTTCAACGGGGGTACGTATGAGGCCCGGCATTCCCTGGATAGCGAGCTTCTCGCCCGCTACAAGGCGCTCCGGGTCGGTGAGGACAGCTTGTCGATCCGGGTCCCGCTCCGGGTCAATCCAGCCGACCCCGCGGAGAGCGTACCGAATCCGAGCGGCCTCCTCCTGAATCGGCTCATGCTATTGGGAATCGGATCGGCCCTATTCGCCGGATGGTGGGGACTGATGCGCCTGTGGCCGGCATATGGGAATCGGTCCACGAGCCGCACATAGGCCCATTGACAACAGACGCTTTTTTTCTCTAGGATCAGGCCACGAAACGGAGGAACGCATGCCAAAACACGACGTGGCCCAACCCATTCCCCCGGATGCGCAAGGGCCCTTCCGGACGCGCATCCGCGTCACCGTGGAAGATCACCTTCCCGAACTCCTGCGAGGAAGTCCCTATTCAGCCCTCGCATCGCACCGGACCGACCTGAATGATCGCCTGCCTCGCAGTTGGATGAACGCGCTGAACGAGGCCCCCCACCCCGCTGATCGTATCCGCCTATCTTGCCGCAGCGGTCTGGCTTCTCCGGATGTCGGAATGGGGATTCGCCGCCACGACCGTGCTGCTTCTCGCCCTGTACTACGCGGCCATACGCCCTCTGCGCAAGCGGGCGGCACGCCTCGAGTTCGATCCGGACGCGCAGCAGCGC
Organism: uncultured Gammaproteobacteria bacterium; assembly: GCA_964540365.1. Lineage (GTDB taxonomy): Bacteria > Patescibacteriota > Patescibacteriia > 2-12-FULL-60-25 > 2-12-FULL-60-25 > JAGOUA01. The sequence continues at coordinate 2,486 of CAZIMD010000031.1, read as the reverse complement.
ATCCGACGTACCCTCCGGCAGTCGCCCGGGGAGATGATGGAGAACGGCGTTCAGACGGCGATCAGCGAGGCCATGGGCGCCATCACCGGTACGCAGGCCCGCCATGCGGCGTATCCAGAGGTGGCCATCCTCGCGGGCGCCTGGCGCGGGCGAACGGAACAGCTTCTCCAGACGCTCGCCCGAGAACTGGACGAGACCTCTCCGCATTCGAACGCTATCCAGACGCATGAGGCCGTCCGCGAAGCCTTCCGGAAGCTCGTGGCGATCAGACGACACCTCGAAGACCGCTCCGTCCCGCTCCCGGAACCGCCGCGTGGATTCGCCGCGTCCACCACGGGGCCGAACGAGTACCTGGTCCCGATCCCCCGCCGCGCGAGCGCCTGCGGGGATCCGACGTGCGGGAGCTGAGCTCGACCCACTTTGTGGGATTTTTGTTTGCGCTTCGCGATAAAAGAAGGGCCCGATTCGCTTCAATGGGTCGGGCCCTCACAACTCACGTTCGTGCGCGCTGTAAAATGCGTCACGCCTTCAACGAAACCTGCTGCAGCGACAGAACCCCTTTATCAATCAACACATTCCACCGTCCATTCGATCCCGAACTTGTCGCGGAAGGCACCGAAATACGAGCCCCAAGGACCGTCCCCCATCGGAAATTCGACCGCTCCGCCCTCTGAAAGCCCGGCAAACAGACGCTCCGCCTCGGCGCGGCTATCCGCATACACGGCGATCTTCGAACGGTTCTCCTGCTCGTTCACGGGCCCCATTTGTGCAGGGACGTCGTTCCCGATGAGGGAGGAGCCGCCGATCGGCAGGACAATACGCATAATCTTCTCCGCTTCCGCCTCGGGAACGGGGAAATCGGCGCTCGCGAGGTCCTTGAAGCGCATGACATTCGTGAAAGCGCCCCCGAAGACGGATTGGTAGAAGGCGAAGGCTTCTTCGGCGTTGCCGTTGAAGTTGATGTGGGGATTGAGGGTGGGCATAGGGTTTGCTCGGCACTGTACCGCTGAAAACGAATGGCCGTCAATGATAAAACCGCTCATTTAGGCGGTCTTATCGCCTCATTATTGGTGCACTCAGCACGGGGCGCCTATTATGCAAGGAGTATGTCCGACCATTTTCCTACCAGATCGATGAGGCGGCCGAATCAAGAGCCGTCGCCGGAAGAGCTTCACGACGCGGAACAGGAGATGCGCCGCTTGCTCAGTCACGCTCCGGCGCAAACGTTCAAACTCCTGAAGAGAATGAGGAACGAGATTCGGGACCGCGCGTATGATGCCCTTTTAGGCGATGACGGAAAGGGACGCATTCCAACCCTTATCCTTGGACAAGCGCTGCAGGAATTATATGGCGAAAAGAAAAGACTGCAGCTAGCGTTTGTGGCAGGCGGCTCGATCTTGCGAGATAGCGGCACGACCCCGGATCCGGACGAAGCCACTCATGCGCAAGAGGTATTGAGGTATCTCATCCGCATGAAGCCCGTTCTTGGAAAGAGGGTTTTGATCGTAACGGAGGAAATCGGTTCCGGCCGTTCAATGGGTCGTTTGGCAGAAATCCTGCGGAGCATCGGCATCGAATGTGACATCGCGACGTTTGGCATGGTCCTTGGGATGGAGACCGCGGAAGAACCGGCTGAGGCGGAAGATGGCCCGCCCTACGAACCAAGGACGTACACGGACGATTGGGGAAATAGGGTACTCGTAGGAGATTACGAAAATGGTCCGATCCTCGATTCCAGATATTCCGGACTCGTTCGTGCCGCCCGATCAGGGTTCGGACATGCCGTACGCCGCACGCCCGTACACGCTTTAGACCGGTTTCGGGAACGGCGGGTCCGTGAGCTCGCAAAGCTCATCGGGCACGCGGCAGCCGAAAGGTTTAGGCGGGAAACATGATACCGGCTTTATCGACGGCAATACAGTTTGATACCCTCGAACGGATCCTGCATGCCTTGAGGCGCTGAGACGGCTCCGCGAGCGGCGCACCATGGCAGCGTACACGAAGACGAAGGAAAACGCGCCGGTAGGGCGTGTTTTTCCATGGCGGGCCGGTCGAGGCAAGCAACCAGGAAAACGTGTAACCAAATGGCTTTTTCAGGGGTCAAAATCCAAGTGTTTTCAAGGCATGTGAGATAGGTGCTATTAGCATGGCCAAGTTATCGTCTGTTATGATACAGGGCATGAAAAAGACTATTTTTACGTCTGATAAATACAAAAAGGCTCGTGGTGGCTACTCTCGTCTGCTTCGAATTTCTTGCGAAAAATGCGAATCGAACGTATGCCTTTACCAAAAAGATGGGCCTGGAATGCTGAAACGGATGTATATCGACCGAATGATCGAGCCCTGTGTTTCGCTCATAAACAAAGAGCTGCGATGCCCTTCCTGTAAAGAAACGATAGGGATACGAATCATCTATAAAAAAGAGCAGAGACCCGCCTATCGCCTCTTCGCGGGAGCAATCGCGAAGAAAATAATAAACTCTCACA
>CAZIMD010000030.1:0-14045 GCA_964540365.1 uncultured Gammaproteobacteria bacterium | reverse complement strand
TGGAGTCAATCATGAAGACCGCGTCGAACATTCGCCTCATCATGCGTCCTGAGGACGCGCCGCTCACCTGGACCCAGTTCCTCGAACGGACCCCGGGCTACTCCGTCGCCATCGACGGCTACGTCGGTGAAGGGCCGAATGAGGTCGCGCTCGGGCCGGACGGGCCCCGCCAGAACTTCAACCACCATGAGGGCGTGTACCGGCTGGCAACGCTCGCGACCTGCGAACAGGCGCTGCGGGCCATCCGCATGGGGTTCTTCGAGACGTTCCGCGACGCCGTCGGACGCCGCGTCAACATCTACACGCACGACTGCGACGAGGACGTCTGCGCGACGGCGTTCTGCTTCCTGAACTCGCACCTCATCGAGGGCACGATCAACCCCTCCATCAACCGGTATCTGGCGGTGACGGGGCTGATGGACGCGACCGGTGGCGCCTATCCCCTGCCGCCGGACCTGCCCTACCTGCAGGAGCACGCCTGGACCGTCGAACCGTACCTGCGCTTCCGGGCGCGTGGCGGCCTCGACCAGCGCATCGCCCGCGACTTCGAACTGGTCGTCGAGGAGGTCTGCCACCGGATCCTGGCGCACGTACTCGGCCGCGGCGAGTCCATCCCCCTCGACACGGACTACCAGGTCCTTCATCAGGGCACCGGGTGGACGCTGGTGCGCGAGCTGGGTACCCGCGCCCGACTGAAAATGTTCAACGACGGCATCCGCGCCTACGTCTCGGTCGCCACGCGAGCGGATGGCCGGCTGCGGGCCACGGTCGGCCGCTTCTCTGGCTACATCCCCTTCGACGTGCGCCGGATCCTCGAGGCCTACAACGCCGCCGAAGGGCTCGGGCCGACGGACGACTGCGCGGGCGGCAGTGACCTGGTCGGCAGGACCTCCCGACGGAACGGGACGGCGCTCCCCCTTTCGGACCTGATCAAGATCACCGAAGCGGAGGTGGTTGGGGCAGGCGCCACACGCTCGCGGTAACAGGCTTCCCTTCCCTCAATGAGGGGATTTTTTATGCGTCCGCGCCATCATCCTCTTGCCGAAAGGCTAACGGTCAATGCTTCGTATACGCGGCCGGAGGGAGCCCATGCAAGATGTCCGGCTTCTGTGGTATCCTCCCCATATGAAAGCCGCTCTTTTCCCCCTCCCCCTGTTCGTGTTCGCTTGCCTGCTCGGAGCCGGGTGCGTACGCCCCTCGTTTTTCCCCACAACGTCGGCACCGACCGTTTCGGATGCCGCCCGCGCGCTCCAAGAGGGCCGCGTCCCTCCCAGCGAATATGCCGCTTCCGGGTACGCTCTTCAGTCGGCTGGCCCGGCAGACTGCTTTGGCGTCGATGGAGGCCGCGCGACGGGCGGAGACCTGCTTCGCACGCTTGCCGACCAAGCGGAGTACGCCCGCATCCAAGCGACCGTGAAGCTTGACCTCGTGACCCCCACCTCGGCACAGATGCTGGCGGAACGCATCGAGGCTGCCGCCCCCAGCTCAAGCCGGCTGCTCGTACACTCGATCTGCCAAGTCAATAAAGACGTCTCCGTGCTGACGGCGACGATCTGGCCGAACGGGACGCCGACCTGGGACATGGGCGCGAACGGGATGCCGGTCGTCCGGGAAGCGGTTACGCAGGCCAGCACGACGGTCGTTCTCGTCACGAGCAAGGCCATCCATCGGTTCGACTCCGTGCGCCCATGGGGCGCGGGTGGGCCGCCAGGGGGTGGAGCCGCACCTTGTTCCGCCAAATTGGCTGGAACCTACGTCTCTTGGGACTGCAGCGAGGGCGTCGTTTGGGATAGCAAGACGGACATGCCGACCGGATTCGAGCAACGGAGGACCTATCGCTTGCCACTCAAGGGAGGGAAGGTGACGTCGACCGGGTATCGGAAAAAACTTTAGGGAGGTGTTGGGGCGGGGTGGTCATTGGCGGCGCATATAAAAACTCGCTTTTGGAAGCGAGTTTTTATATGGTGAGTCTTAGCGGAAGGAACCCTATCCCACACGCACCGAATACCCAACCAAGATGCTCCATGATACGCTTTACTTAGCAATATGCCAAAAACATTCAATGCCTTCATTATCGCTGCGGCCATCATCAAAGACCGTGGACGTATATTGTTACTTGAGGAAGATCGTCTTGGCCAACGAATGCTGAACCCTCCGGGCGGAAGAATGAATCCAAATGAGACCCCCATGGAAACAGCCGTTAGGGAGGTCCGAGAAGAAACGGGTATTGAAGTTCGCCTGAATTCCCTCATCGCCATCATACAAGGAACCTGGCCGGATGGTGGATTGTTTGCCAAGTTCGTTTTTGAGGGAGAGAAGATTCGAGGAGAAGAGCACGCGGAAAAGACAACAACCATCCATTGGCTTACGCCGGAGCAAATCATCACTCCTGCACGACGTCCTGCGCCAATCTTGGGCGTTGATGAGGAGATGCTGATCGAGTATCTGATGCATCGAGAAACGATTAAACCGTTCTTCTACCGATATTCCGGAAACGCGTTTAAACGTGATGTATTGTGAATCGAATCGCCTGAATTTTATCTTTTGCTCGCCTCAATAACAAAAATTCCGCTACTTAAGCGGAATTTTCGTTGGTGGACCCTAACGGGATCGAACCGTTGACCTCTTCCATGCCATGGAAGCGCTCTACCAGCTGAGCTAAGGGCCCATTTTTGCCGTTCCTTACGCGGTTTTCTTACGACCGGCTGAGGGCTGGAACGGGGGTAGTATGCGGAATCGGCGACGCAAAGTCAAGAGACGGGGAAATAGGCGCCCCTCCCCCTCATCCGCGCCCCCAAAGCGGGGGCTTTATGAATGATGGCCGATCACCCGCCTCAAGCGCCGATGCCAGCCATAGATGCGCTTGCGACGGTGCGCGAGCCAGAGTTTCCAGGGAATACGCACGCCGACGACGCGGCTACGGTCCCACGTCCGGTCGAGCCAGTCGCGCTCGGCGGTGAGGCGCGGACCGAAGACCTCATCAAAACTCGCGAGTGCATCGGTGGCGAGGGGCGTAGGCGTGTAGGTGAGGGTCTTGCTTTTCTTGATCGTCGGCGCCATCTCAAGCCGAACCCGCTTTTCGGAGGGTAACAGGCCACGCAGGGCGAGCTCGGACCGCAAGATTTCCAAACGCTCCTGCGCGGCCCCAGAAAGGCCCTGTTGCGCATCTTGGGTCACCCAATCATGCCATTCGCGAAGGAGGGTTTCCGCCTCCTGATCGGCGGCACGGAGGCGCGCGAGGATCCGTTTCAGGGATTGGTGGGCGTCGTCAAAAAGACGGCGGTCCTCCTGGACCTGGCTCGCGGTCATGCCAAGCAGCCGGTCCTGGAGATACTCGATCCGACGCTCGTAAGCGGAGAGCAGGGCCTGGATCTCCTTGTGAAGCCCTTTCTGATCAGAAAAGAGGGTACGCTGGACATCGTACGCGGGCGAGGAGCGGCGGCGAAAGAAAGAGCGGAGGGCGGCGAACATACGTCAGCGCGTGGGCGTGGCGGTCACGTTTGATTGTAATCGATTCAGCCGCTGACGGAAAGCGGGGGTACGCTGCTCGTCGGGCGGGAAGGTGCGGAGGGCGGCAATCGCCTCCGGCCAGCGGCGCTCCGCCTCATACCAGGTCACCAGCAGGCGCTGGGCGGTGAGGTAGAGCGGGTCTTGGGTACCGACACGCTGGGCGAGCGTAATGGCGGCGGTCGTCTGATTTGCCGCGGCGAGGACCGTCGCATATTCCAAGGTGAGATCCGCACGCCTTGGCTCCTCTTTCCACAAGGCCTCAAAGAGCGGGACCGCGTCCATGACGTCTCCGGAACGGGCAAGCGTCAGGGCGTAGGCATATTGGATGGACCGGTCATCCGCCCGGCGCTCAAGGGCGCGCCGGAACCATTGCGCCGCAAGACGAAGCTGCTCGAGACGCGTTTCATTGAGCGATTTTTCCTGTGCGGATGGGGCCTCCCTGAGCCGCTTCTCGAGAGCGGAGGCGCGCAGCAGGAAGACTTGGGCCATCCCTACGGGAAATCCCGGGTGGTTCGGGGCGAGACCCATGCCTTCTTGGTACGCCTGCAAGGCAAATTGGTCAGCGCCTTCGGTGACGGGAATCAGGGACAGGTAAAGGCGGCCGCGAGCCAGCCAGAGGGCGGGATCACGCGGCCATCGCGCATTAGCCGCCTTTTGACGATCGATCGTGGCGGCGAGTTCACGTTGGAATGCTTCCGGATCACGGACGCCGGCGCGGATTTGCTCATCAAGCCACGCGGTATCGGCTTCGGCGCGCGTAAAGGCGTTGTCGGCGAGCCAAGGCGCGCGTTCGGCGGCGAGACGGGCTTGGGCGCGACGCAACTCCGTCGTGGTCGCCTGCTGGGCGGCATGCAGGGCGGCATCGGCACGGACGCGCTGGATCGCGAACGGAACAAATACCGCTAACAGAAGGGAAAGAAACAGGACCGCGAGCCGCCAACCAAGGGGCGACTCCCCCCTCGTCTCCACGCGGCGCGCAAACAGGGCGCCCGCAACCGCTAAAACGACGACAAGGAGCCACGCGGGGGGCTGCATCAGAAACAGGCCGGCCGCCAGGAACCAGAAGCAGACCGCCAACGGAAAGCCGTCTTCATCCTCACGCAATGCCACGACGGTCTGAAACCCGGATGACAGCAGGAACAGGACCCACGCGATCCCCGCGAACAGCCCTTGTTGCAACAGGATCGTCCACCAAAAGGCGCCACCGACATCGAACCGAATGGAAAACAGGGAACCAACATTCAACGCGAGGGGACGGACACGCTCGAAAGCCGTGGACCACTGGCCCGGACCCGCCCCAAATGCGAGGCCGCCACGCGCCCAGGTCTCCCGTACGACGCGCCAGCTTTCGACGGGCGACAGCGCCGCGAGGATGGGAAGCCCTGGGGGCTTTGGGATCGGCAACAAGAGCCCGCAGACGACCAACAGCGTCGCCACGAGCCACACCCCAAGCGCGAACCCCCGTTCACGAAGGGCGGCGCGCTGTGCCATGGCGACGACACCCAAGCCAAGGAGCAGCAGGATCCAGACAAGCGTCTGATCCATCGACAGGAGATAGGCTCCGGCGGCCAACAGGAACGTGCGACGGAGCCAGAGATCAAACCGGGAAAGGCTCACCTGCCCCACCACCTCCTGCGCCAGCGCCGTCAGGCCGAGCGCCGCGACCGCCCAAACAAGCACCCAGTCGTTACCAACGGGCGTAAAGAGGCGTGCAGCGGGACCGCCGGGCGAGAGATCGATAAGGCCAAAACGCTGCGACAAGGAGCCGGCGATCAGACCGATGGCGACGAAATGGAGCGAGCGTAGCGGCGGAACCCATCCAAGGGAGCGGAGCGAGGCGGAAACGATGGCGGCGGTGATCGCCAACACCCAAGTAACGAGCGAGGTCGAGATGGAACCGGCCGTCCCGAAAGTGGCGAGCCAGCGGTCTGGCGCAAAGGCCCAAGAAACAAATGCGGAAAGAAAGACAAGCGCCAGTCCCCCGCTGATCGCCCAGGAAAACGGGCGGCGGCTGGGCGCGCGGCGCAGGGCCATACACAGCGGAACCCCCGTGAGGACAAGGACGCAGCCGAGCAACGCCTGCTTCAATGACTCGTGCGGATCAAGCAAGCCGTTCCACCACGCAAGGCCCGTCACGAGAAGGCCGTACCAAAAGATCCCCCCCGCCCAACGCAGCCAGGGGTCTGGGGCCTCTCGCGCCTGTAAACGGGCAGACTGTCCAAACATGGGAACGCTCATGGGAATAGGATACGGGGTTCTTCTGCGAAAAACAAAAAGGCGCGATCATCTCCCAGCGGTCAGGGACACCTGCCTCACGGGGGCAAAAAATGCGCTTATAAAAGCGCATTTTTTCTATGGCACAGGCGTGACAGGTTCGGTCGACGTCGGGGGTTCGGGGGTCACCTCCTCTTGTTCCGGCTGGGACTCTTCAGTGGGAACGACCGGCTGGGTGGTGCTGGCCGTGATCGGATCCGGCTCGATGACGTCCGTCTCATCCGCCGGCGGCTCGGGCGCCTCTTCAACCGGAGCCGTCGGGACAGGGACCGGGGCGGACGGCGGATCGATATCGCTCACGTCCGGAGGGAAGTTTACCTGTCCCGTGATGGGATCGATCCGGAAGACGCGACCGCTTGAGAAGGAGACGGGCGCCTCGTCCGCCGTTTCGGTCGCCGTCCAAGCGAAACGGGCATTCTGACCGTTTATCCCACCCAAGACGACATCGAATCCTTCCGACGTGACCCGCTCAATCCACCAGCCGCGCTCGATCTGCGAATAGGGGGTGAGCTGCAGATGCGGATACCTCGTGAAGCCCGGCAAGGAGACGTGGGCCCGGATTTTTCCGGGAGTGATCTCCGCAAACCCTTGGAGCGTCTTCCCCGCGGCCGAGGCGCTTCCGGGGGATTGGGCGCCCGTTCCGCCCCACCAGGTCGGATTCACGAAGACTTCGATGCTTCCGACATCCGACCCGCTATACCCCTCCAACGCCAGACCGACAATGGGGCCAGGGCGCGTCGCCTTCACGGCAACCCCTGGGATCGTCGATGGCGCAAGCGGGTCACCGGCCTCAATCGCCCCGTTGATCGTCGAAACATTGGTTGGGACCCGTCCTGCAAGGGCAATGGGATATGCCCCCTCCTGGGGACGGCCGGCGATGAAGCCCGGTTTCGTGGAGACGATGCCGATCGGGAGATCCGTCGCGTTCAAGGAGCGCTGGACGTAGAGGCGCTCGCTGCGTTGCACGACGACCACGTCACCCGGCTTGAGGGTATCCGGGGAAAGGTAGCGTTCCGCATAATCATAGCCGCTTTGTGACTGCCAACCGTCGGCATTCGTCGAGATATAGGGACTGCCGGCCACGGAATCATCGACAAAAATGTAACTTTGGTGTTGGGCACGGCCCCGCGCGGATGGGTAGAGCTTGCCCGCAAGCGCGAGATCACCCGCCAGCGCCAACGAGCCGTCCTGGTCCAGAGAGAAAATGGACGTGGAAGCCGTCCCCAAACCGATGCTCAAGGCCGATTCGGTGGCGGACCGAACATCGTTATACAAGCGAAACTCGCTGACGACGGAACGAACGCCATCCCAGGCGCTCCCGCGGAAGGAGAGGGCACGCGACGACTGCGCTGGCGCGGCCGCATCCGCAACCGCTTGGGCCTGGAACGCGCTATCTTCCGCAAACACGGTCAGGCTTCCGTCCGCCTGCAGAAGGCCGCTCGCATCAAACCCCGGCTTAATGAAGACTTCGATGGTCCCATCGGCATCCGCCGCTTGGAGGGCGCGACCAAGGATCATGCCCGCACGCGTCGCCTTCATGCCTATCCCGGGACGATCGGATGTCGTGATGGCGTCGCCTGGGCGAATCGCGCCATTCGCGACCGTAACCTTGATGGGCACGCGGCCGCCAAGGACGACCGGCGCATCACCACCGGAACCAAGGAGGAACCCTGGCTTGGTGGAAACGGCCCCGGAAATGCGGCGGTCATAGGGGATCCCCGGGCTTTTCTTCATGCGCATGGCCTGGTCCGGATCGACGATCAGGATATCCCCCGGCTCCGCTTCCCCGCTTATTTCATACAATTCCGCTATGTCGAAGGCTGCGGAACCGATGGCATCATCCGCAACCAGGCTATACAAGGTTCCTCCAAAGTTAGGACACTTGTCTGGGTTGGCAGAGTTATCGATACATACGCCATTCACGGAATTAAACGAATCATATCCGAAGACGGAGACGTATGCGGCCGTACCTGTGGCGTACTGGTTTCCTACCAATAGCTTGTCAATGTAGGCCCCCCACGCCTTTCCGGTCGCCGTATTACTTCCGGAGTTCGTGATATGGACCGTCGGGCTGCTCTGCGTGTTTGTCGATGCCGTGAGGATGGAGGTCGTCACATTCCCGAAATACCCCTGAAAACGCGCCGCCGCATCGCCAAGCGACTCACCCATGTCACCGCTTCCAGGCAAGATGAACCCCGAACTCGAACGCAACGAGACATTTTGGCCCGCCTGGACGTAACTCGCCCCCGCAAAGCCGTTGATGGTCGTCGTTGCCGTCGAAGTAACGCCCAGCGAAGCGAGGCTCGAAAGGCCTCCTTCCTTGAACTGCGCCCCGTTCGACCCGATCACGAACCCGTGACTCGCATGCACCGATGAGGCGACCCCTAGGGCGCCGCCGACGAAGACATCATCCCCGTCCATCGTGAAGCTGAGCGGAGCGGGAAAGGTATCCGTCCCGAGAATCACGTCCCCAATGATGGTAGAGGTCGCGTTCGCCCCCGCAAAATAGAGGCGCCCCGTTGAGGTCACGCTCCCGTCACGGCCGATCGAAAACGCCGTCGTTCCTGCACTGTTCACGCCTCGAAACAGGTAATCATTGACGTTGCTCGTCCCCGCGGAGCGCACGAGGAGCGCGGTGCGAGTCCCTGTCGCCGCTGACCCTTCCGTTTGGTTGATGGTAAAGAGCGCCTCACCTCCATAGGCGGTGCTCGAAGCGTACATTCCCTGAAGCTGCAGGGCGTTATCCGCCAGGAATGCTTGCGGTACCGCCGTCAGGCGGCGACGGGGAGCCATTTCCCCATCAGAACCGACCGTGATCCCCAGGTACAGTGAAGGTTGGTTCCAATCGACCCCCGAAAGACTGTTCTGGCCCCCAGAAACATCCCCTAAATTAACGGTAAATCCCCCGTTCGCAACCGAAACGGAAATAGCCGTCGGGGCCCCCGTAGTCCCTGCCGCCGTCCATATGGGAGTTCCGCCACTGGAAGCGACATAGAGTGAAAACTTGAGAGAATACGTCCCATCCGCCACGGGCGCCCCCGCCGCCGTCCATAGGCGCGCCTGGTAGGTGAGGAGCGGCGTGACGGACGCCTCGGCAGGAGGCGCCCACGACATGGCCAACCCTAATACGACCACGAGCGTAAAAATGGCTCGCCCAAACATTTCTCGCAAGGTGCGCCTACGCGACATGACGTTCGTAGTATACCACATCAGGCCGTCGCCGCCGGAACGCTTCCCTTTGCCTGCAATGCCAACGGTTCACGAACCACCCCCATCGCCTCTTGCCGCAAATCGAGCTCGCGCGAGACCAGGCGTTCGTACCCTTGCGCGTCGGCCGTGACATAATAGATGTTCTTACCCGCAAAAAACGCGTACTTCCCGTCACGATCCGTCACCTGCGTCTCGAGGAGCTTATTGTATTTCTTGTCAAAAATGCGCACGATCACTCTCCCCAACGGCTTGCGCGATGCCTTGTCGTAGACGATCCCCCAATTCTTGGGCTTCGGCGGCACCGCAAGGCGACGGAAGAGGGCATACGCGACAAATTGGGCGGCCGTAAATGCCGCCATCCGTGCCGTCGGCTGGATGATGAGGGCGGCGATCGAGATCACCATCCCTCCAACGGTGAGGCCCTGCTGCACCATCCGCAGGCGCTTACGCTGGATGATCGTTTTCGGCACCTCAACCTTCTCGATGGGGTCGATGGGGACGTTAGGCGTGAGCGTGACGCTGGCCTGCGCCTCGATCGTTTCACCGTGATAGAGGTCGACGAGATCCACGTCCATCGTTTCGGATGCGAGCACGCTCGTCGGGAACGTGAAACCCGGTTTCACGACTTGGATCTTGTAGGAACCCGGGGTCGCCAAAAACGCGAACCGGCCTTGGGCGTCGGTGATACGCGTCTGACGGACCTGGTTCGTCTTGGCGTCCAAAAGGCGTACGACGGCCAAATCCACAGGCTGCTTGGTCAGGGCGTTATACACGAGACCCCATTTTTCCCGACGACGACGGCGCCAGAGCAAGAAGGGCTGCAGGAAAAAGAACCTCGCATACGCGATCGCGTTGAAGGACGAGGCGGCGGCCACGGTAACGGTCGCGGCGGCGGCCACGGCGACGGGTGCGGCGATCTCAGCCACGGCCTGCGTCTCCGGCGTACGAACCTCGGCAATCCCTTGGACGACACGTTCGACCGTCGCCCCTGCCACGTTGGCGACGTTCTGTGCCAGGGTCGCTTCCGGATCGATCGCCGCAAGAGGGTTCTGCGGCCCCTTTTCCAAGACGAGGCGGTCTTGGAGCGGTCCCGCGGCGGATAATCGGATTTCTTTACGCAAGGTCCGCCACCCGTCCTTCTTGACTTCCAAACGGTACGTCCCACCCGCGAGGTATTGACGATACGTCCCGTCTTCGCCCAGCGAGCGACGGCTGCCCGCAACGGGTTCCCACGCGCTTCCACGGCGAACGAAGGTCTCCACCTGCGCTCCCGATGCGGGACGCTCGGCCTCATCACGTTCGAGCACAGACACGGCCCCGACCGCCTGCACGCGTCCGGACAGGCGCCGCTCCGTCCCATCAACAAACCGCACCACCAACTCGACACCGACCTGGCCGACCCGCTCAGCGGGAACAAACGCCGCCGCATACCGCCGATCCCCCGTGCGGGCAAGCGCATACCGAGACCCATCGACCTCAATTTGCCCCGACAGGATCTCCTCCGTCGCGCTTACGACCAATTCGATCCCATCACCCGCCAACACGCGCGGCGTATCGTCTCCGCGTCCCAAGGTCAATCCTGCCGATGTCCGCCACTCCCATGTCACCGCGCGTTCCGGAAGCCCCGGCGCGGGGCTGGGCGTCACGGGAATCGGCGTTTGGGCCGTCGGTTCCGGATCCGATGGCCCTGGAGCCGTCGGCACGATGGGGATCACGCCCGGCACCTCCTCACCCGCCCCTGCGGCCGGAACCGAAGGCGCCGCCGGACCGGCGGAAGCAGCCGGGACGGTCGGGGAAACGGAACCAATGGGCGCCGCTGGCACGGGAGCGACCGGTGGCGGGGTCGGCGTAACGACCGGTGGCGGTTCTGGGGTCGGCACCGGAGGCGGCGTCGGGGTCGGCACGGCGATAGCCGCCAGCTGTGCGACGGCCCCGCTGGAAACTCGGCCCGCATCATGGACATACGCCACATAAAACACCGCCAAGCTCCCGGGACGATCCGTCGCCTCGATGCCCGTTCCGCGGTAGACCTCTCGCCCATCCGTGATTCCCGAAGGATACCGATCCGCTCGTGCGACGATCACGACTTCCGCTCCCGTCCCGCGCAATCCTGTTGGCCAAGCCCAAGTAAGCCGAGCCTGCTGCGGGTCAGCGATCGTCCGTTGCGCTGCAAATCCGGAGACGTTTTCCACCGATTCGGCAAGCGTTCGAAAGCGCGTCTCCGCGGTTTCCGAAGACGCCGCCCCTGCTGCGGAGGCCCCTATTTTAAAGAAATAATCGGTCGCCGGCGTCAGGCCACCGAGATCGATCGAGTGGCGCACCCCCTCATCTCGTGGCGTCAATACGCGGATCCCATCCGGTCCGCGCAACGAAAACGTCGTGGCCGCGGCCCGATCGGTGTCCCATTTCACTTGCGCTGCCCGCGCCCCCACGAACGTCACCTCCACATTCGAAATCACGATCGGACGCAACGGCTCATCCGGTGGCGGCACGACAGGCGGCGGGGGCGACACGGCCCCCACCCCACCCCCGCCCGTGTCGCCCGCACCACCCCCCACCGAGGCACTCGGCACCGTAAATGAAACCCCAAAACCGCTCGTCGCCGTCGTATTGATCGGGACGCGCGCTAACCCCGTCCCCCCAAAGACACCCCCAATCTCGAGCGCATACGTCCCAGCGGTGCTCGGGTTCGTGATCTGGTGCGTCCCGCCGGCGTTCGTCCCGATGCGTATGACGACGATCTCACCGCTCGCGATTTCGTTGAACACGGCGTCCGGTGGCGGGCTAAAGGTAATGACATTCCCGACGATCGCCAAGCCCCACACGCCGCCCGTCCCCGCCGAGGCCGCCAACGTCTCTTGCGTCTCCAAACCGGTTGTCACCCCGTGAAACAAATCAATATCCGCCACCGTCAATGACGCTAGGGAAAATCCACTCGAATACGTCAACGTGATCGTATCCGTTGGCGTCGCGACCCCGTTGGCGATGGTAAACCGCACCTGATGGTCTGATGCGGCACTCACGCCTTGCCGGGTCATTTGCACGGTGAACGCAGAAATCTCCGCCGCCTGGGCCACGGACGACCCAAAGAGCCACGTCAACACCGCCACGAGACAAAAAAGGCCGCGTTTCACCTCCACATCATACCCGGAAACCGATCCACGGCCAAACGGAGTTCTTGGACGAACTCCGTTTTCGCAAGACCGTGGATCCTCTCACGCAACCCGTGTGTTTACGCATCCAGGAACCCTTTTCCCGTCCGTACCCGCCTCTTTCGCCACAGCACCCCTACAACCAACGCGATGAAGGCGACGCTTCCCGCAACCAGTGCCGGATGCACCCAAACATGAGACCGCTCGGACCCCTTGACCAGCTTCCCATCCAAAAACGCCCGTGTCTGCACCCACGCGAAAGGGGCTCGGTCATCCCAAGCGAGCCGAACCTCTCGTTGTTCTCCCGGCAACAGGCGTATCACCGCCTCATCGGCAGATCGCTTCGGCCCGAATAGAGTCATCCGTCGCTCCTCCAAACGCACCACCGCCGACCCATGCGAACCGCCCGTATTCTCCCAGGTTACTTCGTACCCCTGACCGGCCGCACCCCGCTCCAATACCCCCTTTTTCATCTCGAAACGCGCGGGTCGCTTTTCCCCATCCACCGAAACAAATAGCAATGTCGCAATCCGACGTCCGATCCCAACGGAACTCGCAAGGGCGGGCTTTTCCGTCGTAAACAGCCCCGCATACGTCCCTCCTGCCTCGGCCCCCGCCGGCACATCGATCCGCACCCGGACCGCCCGCTCTTCCCCGGGAGCCAACCGCATCTCGCGCGCCGATAACCGTACCCAGCTCGGTAATCCGTCGCTATCCGCCGGATCCAGGAATTGCGGCTGCCCCCCTCCGGCTGGAACGAATTTCTGAATGGTAAAAAAGACTTCCACCGGCTCGGCGTCCGTATTCCGAATCCGCAGCTCCCTTTCCGTCGAAGATCCGCTCGGCACCTGGAGATCAAGGATCGCCGGACGGACTTCAAAGGCGTTCACCGCCCGTACCCCCACCAGCCAACTCCCGATCAGGGCCAAGAACCCAACAAAAAACCGGCAAGGCATATCAATAATTGGGCGTCAGGGTAAAATACACCGCCTGACCATAGGAACCGGCCGGCGTCGCCGAACTGATCGCGAGCTTATACAGAAAGGCCGTGCGGTCCCCTCCCACCGCGCTCGGATCGCTCGACTCCTGGACCGTGAGAGCGGTCGTGGTCACCGGCATGTCGAGGGAGAGCGTCGCATTCGTCCCATGCGTGCGAATGCCATACTCTTCGGCTCCGGCGCTTACGGTCCCATCCGCCACCCCCGTAAACGTATGATCGCTCGAGGCGAGCGGAGCCGCCGCCTGCACGAATACGCTGTATCCGTTTTCCGTAGGGGCGTGCACGTTGATCATGCCGGTGGCGACCGAGGCTAACGCAGTCGAAATCTCGCCGAACGCAATATCACCGCCGCTCAACGCGACCACATTCCCCGACGCGGGCGACGCGCTCATCGTGCCCGTCTGGCCGTCAAACCGGTCCACGGTGATCGTTACCCCGGAAACGGCGACGATCCTGCCGACCACCGTTTTCTGCGCGAGGCCCGGAGCCTCGATCACGGCAATCGCCTGTCCGGCACTAAACGGGTTCGGCAAGGCACTTAACGTCACGGTCCGATCGGTGATATTTAGGCTTGTATACGTTTTGCTCGTTCCCCCGACCGGAGCCATCGCCACGGAAAACGCCAGCGGCGACTCATCCCCTAAACGATATCCGGCACGCAACGCGTAGCTCGCGCTCGTGCTCGTCCCCACCGTCAGCCCGCCGATCGTATCATCAATCGTATATGACGTGCTGGTCCCTTGCTCGCCTCCCCCTGCGCTCCACGCATCCCACGGGATCGCATAATTCGTGCTCGCCATCGACTGCGCGAAGGCGGACGGCCCAAAAAACACCAAATCGATCCCGACCAACAGGGCCAACAGCGCTTGGGAGGAACGGGTCATGCCATCAGTATAGCG
>CAZIMD010000029.1:0-14062 GCA_964540365.1 uncultured Gammaproteobacteria bacterium | reverse complement strand
ACGGAAGGCCTGCCGCAGGGCCTCGATCTCGTGGGCGCTGGTGCCGATCGCCTCGAGCGAAAGCCCGCCCAGACGGAGCTGATCGATCACGCAGTCGAGGAGGGCCTCGCTCTGGCGCGACCGGGCGAGGTCGAGGTTACGCCGGGCGGAGGATACCGTATCTTCCATCATCTTCTAGGCTCCTTTTCTTGCGAGACGGAACGAGTTTCTCATTCTATCAGAAAAATCGTGATTCGTCAAGGCACTCGTGAGGGAAATCCTTTATTTAAGCTACTATTCCCATAGGAGATAGATGCACGATGTCCGGGCTAGATCGCTTCGTCTAGGCGTTCCTCGCAATGACGCACCCCGCCCGAGTCTTCTTTTTTGATTGTTTCTTCTCTTTCCCTTCCTCCTGTAGGTCCCCGGCGGGGCGCGTCCTGTTCGTCCAGGAATGTGTGAGCACACCTGTGGTCCTCGGGAGATACAGACGCGAGTTTTCCTGGACGAACAGGACGCGCCCCGCCGGGGACCGGCCCGCCCGAGCGGGAAAGGGCGGGCCGTGGGGCGCCAGCCCCACCCCTTTTGGCAGGGAAAGCCAATTTTCACCTCCCCAAAAACAACGAGGATCGAAGTTTTCGATGATACGTAATCGCAAAGCGATGCGACTCATCCCGTACCTGCGTAAGAAGTCGCACGTGCTCTTCCGCGGCTTTACAAATCGCCTCATGCTTTTGCATGCACACCAGATCTGTTCGCTTGCGTTCCGGGCCTTTCGCCATGCCGATCACGGGAATCTGCACGCCCAAGTGATGCAGCGCGTCATTCGCCGCATGGACCTGCGCCAATCCCCCATCGATCAGCAACAGATCCGGATGCCGCCACTCGGGATGGCGGAAACGACGGATGATCGTCTCATGGATCGAGGCGACGTCGTTGACGTCCGCGACGGTCTTGATGCGGAACTTGCGGTATTCGGCCTTGGCGGGCTGGCCGCCTTCGAAGACCACCATCGACGCGACCATGGCCGTGCCGCTCACGTGGGAAATGTCGTAGCCCTCGATGCGGCCGAAGAAGTCGATGGGAGCGTCGCTGTTGCGGATGGTGTCGACGTCGTCGTCTTCGCGCTTCAACAGGGCGATATCCTTGATGTGCTCAAGGGAGAACAGGCGATTGCGGAGCTTGGCTGCCTCCTCGAAACGCTGCTCTTTCGACGCGGTGGCCATTTCCTTGCGGAGGCGTTTCAGGATCTCCTCCTTACGACCGTCAAAGAAGGCGATCAGGTCACGGATCACTTTTTTATACGCCTTTTCATCGGCCGTCCCGACGCATACGCCTGGGCAAAGGCCGATATGCGTGTAGAAGCAGGTCTTCTTTTGGCCCGGCTCGCAGGTGGACCAAGGGAAGATGTGGCGCAGCCAGTCGAGGGAGGCACGCAGGGAACGGGCGGACGTATATGGGCCAAAGACGGCGAGATACGCCTTCGCATCGGTCGACAGGTCCTTGCCGCGGATCAGGATCGGCTTGGGGTAGCGCTCGTTCGTGAAGACGAGATACAGGAAGCTCTTGTTGTCCTTCTCGCGGATGTTGTAGGGCGGGAAATAGTACTTGATGAGGTTCGCCTCCAGGATGAGGGCCTCAAGCGCGGACCCTTTTTGGATGTAGTCGATCAGGCGGACCCGACGCGTCATCTCCTCGATGAGCTGATTATGGGGACGCAAGAAATGCTGCTGGACGCGGCGCCTGAGCGAGGTGGCCTTGCCGACATACAAGATCTGCCCCTGCTCGTCCTTCATCAGGTAGACGCCGGGCTCGTCGGGCAATTGGCCGTCGCGGATCTCAATGTGCGCAGGGATCATGCGCTTAGTGTAGCGCCAAACGCGCGCGGGTCAACCCTTGACGCGGAGCCTTGCCGAACCGGCGCGTTTGCCGCATCGTTGGGACCATGGATGACCGTCCGCTCGCCGCCCTGGAACGGTTTTTCGCGTCAAAGGCGCGCCTTTTAGTGATCGTCGCGCCAGAGGCGGACATGGACAGCCTGGCAGGGGCGGCAGCGCTCGGGGACATGCTAAAAGCGCTCGGCAAAGCCGTAACCGTCGTAGCGCCAGACAAGGATGCCTGGCCTGAGCCGCTCCGCGCCGCCATCCCGCTCCAAACGCGCATCCAGGCCTTGCGCGCCCTTCACATCCGGCTCCCCATCGGCCAGACGCCCCTCGACCAGTTTTCTTACGAGGTCCGTGACCAGAGCCTCCGCATCGAACTGCTCCCGAAAACGGGCGTGTGGCCGGAGGAGGCAGTCGCGGTCGAGAGCGGAGCGATTCGGTACGACGGGCTGATCGCGCTGAACGTCACGTCACCGTCAGGGCTGCGCGAACTGATTCCGCAAGAGCCGGAGTGGCTCAATGCCCTCCCCACCCTACACCTCACGACGAAAGCGGATGCGGAGCCCTGGGCGAAGGAGACCGTTCCCCTCCTCCAGAACGGCAGCCTTTGCGAGGCGATCTATGCCTGGGCAAAGGAACGGCCCGATCTTTCTTTGAACGCGGACCTGGTCCATACCCTGCTGGTGGGCGTGATCGCCGGCAGTGACGGATTCCGCAGCCCGCGCGTGCAGAGCCAAACCCTACAGGCAGCCAGCGAACTCATCGAACGGGGGGCGGACCGGCAGGCGATCATGAACCGGTTGTGGCGCGTGCGGTCGGTCCCGACGCTAAACCTATGGGGACGAGGCTTCATGCGGCTGAGCCTCCATCCGAGTCTCCCGATCGCGACGACGCTGGTAACCGAGCATGATTTTCTGCAGGCCCACACGGGCCCCGAATCGCTCGCCGGACTCGGCCGCGCGCTCCTCGACCGGTTACCAGAAACGCGGCTCGTCCTTGTCTTCAGCGGCTGGAATGCCACTTTTCATGTCCAGGCGCTTGCCCGTACGCCCCTGCGTGCGGACCTGGTCGCCCGTTGGTTCGGTGGCCAAGGGAATGCGGATCAGGCACACTGGACGACGGATGCGGACGACCTGCTCGCGCTCCAACACGAGACGCTCGCCACCCTCGAACGCGAGCTCCCCCGCCTCTTCGCCTCCCACTAACCATATGAGCCTTCACCTCCTCCACGCCGACACGTACCTCGCCATGATCGAAGGCAGCATCGGCACGCACGCCTATCGCCATGCCTACGGCCTCCTCGACGGCCGCCGTACCGACCTCACGTGCGATGGCCGCTCGTCATGCGCCTTCTTCGCGAGCGACATCCTGTTGCGCTTCGGCCTGTTGCAGGAGCCGCACCTGCGCGTTCAGGGGACGGTCGCCGACCTACGCCGCTCCGGCTGGATCGAGACGGATCAGCCAAATCCGGGAGACGTGCTGGTCTGGGAACCGATCATCGATCATGACAACGAGGCGCACTTCCACATCGGCTTCTATGCCGGTCCGGACGAAGCAATCAGCAACCTTACCTCCCACGGTGTTCCCGGACGGCACCACTGGACGTTCGGTGAGACACCGGAGGGGCAGCCAAACCGACGGGTCGTGCAGATCTTCACCCATCCCGCGTTCTTTCAAGAGGCGAGCTATCGGTAAATAAATCTCCGCCCTGTGGGGCGGGGATTTTCTATTCCGCGAGACCGGTCCTCTGGATCACCGCGGTCGTCGTCAGGGTCGTACGGGGCGCGAACCGCTCGTCAGCGATGGTGAGGCGGTACTTTTGGACGTAGCCGATGGTTTCCTTGCGCAGGAGCGAGGCCTGCAAGGCGTCGATCTGCGCCTTGAGGTTGCGGTATACCCTGCGTTGGGCGTCGAGCTGCCCCTGGAGGGTCGCACGCTTCTTCTTGTCCCTTTCGGCGAGCGTCTTGAGGCGCAAGCTTTCAGCCTTGGCGAAGGCGGTGTCATACTCTTTTTGCAGGCGTGCAAGCTGGCGCGTACGTTCGCCGTTGAAGATCTGCTGCCAAGTGCCGATGGCGCGGCGTACGCGGCCGCTGCCGCCATTGTAGGCGGCGACGATGTATTCGCTGGTCGTGTCCGGATCGGCGAGATACTGCGCGCGGATCGCTTCCGGGAATTCCGTGAGGAGCGTATCGAGGTAAATCGCTTGTGCCCGAAGGGCGTTCTCGTGGTTCGTCATGCCACGCTCGAAGTTCTTCTCAAGCCCCCATTCGGCGCGTTCGGCGAGACGGTTATACGTACTGGGGATGAATTGGACGAGCCCGAGCGCATCCGCCGACGAACGCGAGTAGTTATACGCGCCCCCCCGGTTACCGCCCAGCGTCACGAAAAAACGCTCGAGGGCCCGATCACTGTCTTTTTGCAGTGACGACTCATCCAAGTGCTCGATCGCGGCGATCGCCTTCACGAGCGACGGGTCAACCACGTCGACGAGAAGCTTGTCGGGATAGGCGCGTGAACGGACCTGCTCCGTACGAAGCCGGTCAAAGACGACGCGGACCAGCTCATCGAGATAGCGCTCCCCTTCGTCGACGAGGGCCGCCGTGTGGACCGAGGACGAATATGGGACGTAGACCACGTCCTCAAGGGTGAACAGGGTCTTTTTCGCGTTCATTGACCTCAAGACCGGGTAGCGCAAGGCGATCACGACCTGGTCCTGGTTATCCTTCACGGCGATATTGGAATTCAAGCCGTTCGCGAAGAGGACGCGCAGGTCAAGATCGTCTTCCGCCTCTTCGGCCAGACGGAGTTCGGTGCCGCGCATGCGGGCCTGGACATAGCGAAGCTGGTCGGTGCTGCGTTGCCAGACGGCAAGCGTGATCGGGAGCCAGTCGGGACGCTCCTTTACGACCTTCGATCCGGCCGTTTCGGCGTCGGCCGCGATGCGGGTACGGAGTTCGGCCTGGGCACGGCGGATCGCCGCAACCAGCGGGTCGACGACGGGCGCCGCAGGAACCTCTGGGGGCTCCGGAGCGGGGACGCCTGCGGTATCCCCGAGCACGAGGGCGCGCAGTTCCGCTTCGGTTGCCGCCGTGAGACCGCTTGCCGGATGGAAAAAGCGCCCGTCAGCCATCTGGAACACCGTAAATGGCGGTTCCACGGGAGGAGCGGGCGGGACGTGCGCCTCGATAGGCGAAACGGGCAGCGTCGTAGAGGCGGACGCGGCATCAAGGTCGGTCGTGGGAACGGTTTGCGCCGCCACCGGGAAGGCGGGCACGGCCACGAGGATCCCGAACGCGATTCCCAAAGAACGAGAAGCAAGGAGAGGACGCATGGGAGACATGATACCCTCCCCACGAAACGCCGTCTAGCGCAAGAAAAACGTCGGTGGGCGTCGGCGGTGCTGGCGCTCCTCTTGCGCGATGAGGCGCAGGGCCTTCGAGAGCAGGCGATCCAGGTTCCGGTAGCTGCTCATCGCGAAGGCCTGGTGCGCCTTGACCCAGGCAGCTTCCCAGATGGCGCCGCTGCCCGTGAGATGCTCCTTCGCGTCCGGTGGCGCTTCGAACAGGAAAAAATAGACGATCTTCTCATACGTCACGCCTTCACGCCGAAAACGAAAGGAGGTGCGGCCGATGGGCGCGATAAACCGGAGCCCATGCAGGCCGGTTTCCTCCTTGATCTCGCGGATGCTGGTCTGGACGAGCGTCTCCCCAAGTTCCTGCTTGCCTTTTGGGAAGGTGTAGCGCCCAAACGGGTCCTTGATAAAGAAAATCTCCAGACCCGTGGACTGGCGACGGAAAATGATCCCGCCCGCCGAGATCACCGTCCGCGGCCGTACGACCGCCCCGGCGCGGGAGGCCTCAGCGGCCGGGACGCGTGCCGGTCGCGCCGGCGGCGGGGAGGGGGGACGACGCGAACCCGCCCTCCAGGAGGAATTGCTGCGCCCGATCGAGTTGTGGGTCACGTTTTGCTTCATAATCTGCTTCCGTTCGCTCCACCACGAACGTGGGGTCAAGGCCGATGTGGTTGATCACGCGGTCGTTCGGCGTGAGCCATTCGGCGATGGTAATTTTTAAGGCGGACCCGTCTTTTAATTCTTGGTATTCCTGTACCGAACCCTTGCCGAACGTCTTGGTACCCAGCACCGTAGCCTTCCCGTAGTCCTGGAGGGCGCCCGCGACGATCTCGGAGGCGCTGGCCGAGCCGCGATTCACCAAGACGACCGTCGGAATCGTGCCCAACTCACCACCCCCGATCCCCTTCACCGACTCGACGATCTTGCCTTGGCGACGCTCCTTGAAGATGACACGGTCACCAACCCACGCTCCCGCCACGACCTGGGCCGTGAGGACGGAACCGCCGGGGTTGTTACGCACATCAAGAATGATCCCCTTGGCGCGCTTGCGCTGGATTTCCTGGCGCGCGGCCTCAAAGAGGTCCGGGACGTCGTTGTTGAACCCGGTGATCTCGAGGAGGGCGATGTTTCCTGGCTTCCAGCTCAGCACCACGGACTTGACCTGAATCTCATCCCGCACGATGGTCAGGGAAAAGGGTTCCGGGCGGGATCCCTGACGGATCACCGCGATCGTCACGGCCGTCCCCTTGGGGCCGCGGATCCGCTCCGCCGCCTGGTCGACCGTGAGCCCTTCGGTTGGCTTTTCATCAATCTTAACAATCCAGTCGCCGGGACGCAAGCCGGCCTTCTCGGCGGGTGAGCCCGGCAGCGGCGCGACGATCTGTAATTGCCCTTGTTTTAGCTCAATTTGGGCGCCGATCCCTTCAAACTTCCCATCGAGCTGTTGCGAAAAGTCTTCGGCTTCCTTGGGCGAAAAGAAGGCGGTGTATGGGTCCCCCGTGCCAGCGACGAGGCCGGTGAGGGCGCCGTAAAAGAGGTCCTTGTCGGGGACGGGCTGCTCGTAATATTTGCTGCGGACGGTCTGCCAGACGTCCCAAAAGAGGGCGAAATCGACATCCTCCCCGACCGGGACGCGCGGCGACTGGCCTTGGCCGAGGACGCGGCCCACCGTCGACGAGCTCGAGGCGCCAAAGACCTGCGACAACGGTTGCGCCGGCGCGGATGTCCAACGACCGAACCCCGCCCCTACGGCAAAGGTCAGGGCAGAGATCCCCAACACCCGTCCCCACGTCGGCACCGTGCGCATGTTCATAGGAAAAGAAAGGAAAATAGAATCGAGCGGCAGACACCCATCTCCGGGAAACGGTTCGAACGCGCCCTCATGAATGCCCGTCCGTCAACCATTGGAGGTGGGCGCCAACGGATTGGAGGCGCTCATCGAGACGCTCGTAGCCACGATAGACGATCTCGGCATCATGGATGACCGTCTCGCCCTCGGCGATGAGTCCGGCAAGGACCATGGTGACCCCCGCGCGGAGGTCAAGGCTGCGGATATCCGTGCCGCGCAAGGGCGTCGGACCGCTCACGACGGCGCGATGCGGATCGGCGATGACCACGTTCGCGCCCATCTTGGCCAACTCATGGAGATACCCGAGACGTGATTCGAAGAGCGGGTCATGCAAGATCGAGGTCCCGTGGCACTGGGTCGCAAGGAGCCCGAACGGCGCCTGGTTGTCGGTCGGGAAACCGGGGTAGATCATCGCCTGCAAGCGGAAGGCCTGGAGCCGCGGGGCGCGACGCACGCGCAGCCAATCGGGGCCGATCTCGACAGGGACGCCCGCGCGACGCAAGAGGGAGACGCTCGCTTCCATATGCGTCGGATCGACGCCCGCGATCGTGAGGTTGCCGTGCGTGACGGCCGCGGCGACGGCGAAGGTGGCGGCCTCGTTGGCGTCCGCGATGACCTCCCAAGAGGCGGGCGGGGTGAGGCGCTCGACTCCCGTGACCTCAAGCTCGTGCGTACCGATCCCCTTGATGCGCGCCCCGGAGGCTTGCAGGAAGGCGCAGAGGCTCTGCACATGCGGCTCGGCGGCGGCGAGGCGGATGTGGGTCGTACCAGGCGTGAGGACGGCGGCCATGACCAGGTTTTCGGTGGCGGTAACGCTGAATTCGGGAAGGATGATGTACGCGCCGGCGAGGGACTGGCCCGTCATCTGCAGGAGGCCGGCGCCATCGGTCTCCATGTTCGCGCCAAGCGACTGGAGCGCGAAGAGATGGGTGTCGATGGGACGGTTACCGATGTTGCAGCCGCCGGGCTCGGGGACGGTGACGCGGCGGAAGCGGGCAAGGAGCGGACCGAGAAGCAGGATCGAATACCGCATGCTCTTCATCTTTTTCTGGTCGAGGCGGTCCGGATCGAGATCCGTCGGGTCGATCTCGAGCGCATGCTCATCCGTCCAGGTGATGCGCGCCCCCATGCTCTCGAGGATCTCGAGGAGCTTTTGCACGTCCGTGAGGCGTGGCACGCGCGTGAGGCGAACGGGCGTCTGGAACAGGACGCTCGCCGCGATGAGGGGACCGGCCGCATTTTTTGAACCGGAAACCGTCAGTTGCCCTTCGAGGGGGGCGCCGCCCACGATCTTCATGCGCATAGGGACCGAATGGTCAAGAGTCAAATCGTTTGCTAGTCTACGAGAAACGCCTCCCCTTTGTCGAGCATGTACACTCCCCCGCTCCATCGCAAGCTGATCCCCTGGGTCTATACCGCGCTGTTTTTTCTGGTCGCGCCGATCGTCGTGTTCTATACCGCCGGCTATCGCTACAACAGCAAGAAAGCGGCCATCGAGAAGCGCGGGACGCTAATCGTCGATTCGGAGCCGGAGGGCGCACGGATCCTTTTGGATGGGCAGGATACGCGCAGCAAGACGCCGACCGTGTTCCAGGAGCTCACGCCGGGATGGCACCAGGTGCGATTTGAGAAAGATGGCTATACGCCGTGGGAAAAGGGCCTGGAGATACGGGCCGAACGCGTCACCTTCGCCGACCATGCTCGCCTGTGGCGCGTCACGCCCGAAATCAGCCTCGCCCTTCCGGGGGCGATGGCGCGCATCGCGGCCAATCCAGACCAGGACACGTTGGCAGCCTTGCAA
This sequence comes from uncultured Gammaproteobacteria bacterium, assembly GCA_964540365.1. Classification (GTDB taxonomy): domain Bacteria; phylum Patescibacteriota; class Patescibacteriia; order 2-12-FULL-60-25; family 2-12-FULL-60-25; genus JAGOUA01. The sequence goes on along the minus strand of CAZIMD010000029.1, from coordinate 5,198 downwards.
ACAGGCGCGACAAGCGGAACCGCAACCCTCCTGCTCCTGCAACCGAGCGGCCGGGTGTCGCTAGAGACGGACGTCAACGTCACGGACACCCAGGCGACCGTCCTCACTTGGGAGGCGGAGAGCCGGGGCCTCCTGCTCGACGCCCCTGGCGAGCGCGATACGGCCGTACGCTTCGTGAGGACGGGGGCGATCGCGACGAGCACGCCCGCACAAGCGACCTGGCAAGGGGGCGACCTCGTGGCGTCCCAACCGGGGACCGTGTGGCGTTGGAGCAGCCGGACCGGGATCGCCCTCACGGACGGGCTCGCGACGTCGGTGCGGCAACGCGTCGGCACCTTCGTCCTCCCCCATGCGGCGACAGGATCGGCGCAACTCCTTCTGGATCGAACGTTCTCCAGCCGCGCCTTCGCGCTGCCGGACGGATGGTGGACGTTCGGATATGTCTTTCCGGACGCGCTCATCTTGCACGACGGGAAACGGTGGCTCGGCGTGAATCCGCAGCAAACGTCTTCGTTCCTCGGGCTGCTGGAAGGCCAGGCGCCGCGCTGGCAGGTGGATACGGGAACGCCCACGACGCGCGGGCTTTTCCTTCAGGAGAACGAGCTTTGGCTGTGGCCCCTGGGCGAAGAGCCCGCCCTCCTGATCCGCCAAAGCGAACCGCTGGTGGCGACCGCGTGGCACGAAAGCGGTGACGCGGTCTTCGTCGCGACGCGGACGAGCCTGGACGTCCTGGACCTGGATGAGCGCGGCGGCCGGACGCGCCATACGCTCGCGACCTTCGAGGAAATTCGCGATGTCGATACGCTTAGCGGGATCGTGTACGTCGCGGGAAGGAAGGACGGGAAGGAGGGGCTGTGGGCGATCCGGGCGGAATGATGCGGGCAATAGAAAAATCCCTCAAGCGAGGGATTTTTTTGATGCATGTAAAACCGTCACGAGGAAGCCAAGAGCGCGTTGACCTTGGCCTGCAGCGCATCGGCTTGCGCCTCATCGAGCGGTTGGCCGTGGCGTTCGGCGAGACCGTCGCGCTCGTAGCGCGGGATGACGTGCATGTGCAGGTGCGGGACCTCCTGGCCGCCGGCCTTGCCGTTGTTCTGGCCAAGCTGGAAGCCGGGGCAGCCCGTCGCCTGCTGCAAGGCCCGGGCGACGCGCTGGGTCACCTCGATCCAGCGGCCAAGCAAGGGGGTGGGCGCATCAAGGAGGGTCTCCACGTGGGACTTGGGCACGACGAGGGCGTGGCCGGGCTGGACGGGACGAATGTTCAGGAAAGCGATGACCTCGTCGTCTTCATAAAGACGGCGGGACGGGAGGTCGTTGGCGATCAGGCGACAGAAGACGCAGTCGGGCATACGGAAGGAAGATGGTTAAGATTCACGCTCGTTCGGCAAGAAGACCGCCGGGACGAAAGCCAAGGCCAACGCACCTAACAGCGCGCTTGCCCCAAACGCAACGGCGGCGTCAGCGCGGATGGAGAAAACGGAGAGCAGCAACAGGACCGCCGCACACGGAACCGCGAGACCGGCCGCCGCAGCCCAAGGACGGCGGAACGGCGGCAGGAACGGGCCGACAAGGAGGGTCAGGACCGTCCACGCGAGGATCCCGGCAAACAACGGGACGAACGCGCTCACGCTGCCTGGAACGAGCCATTCGCATCCCAACCAGGCGGCCAGGAGCGCCCAGCCCGCGAACAGGACCTGCCGGATCCACGCATGCATGCCGACAGCGTACCCGATCCGGACCCGGCGCGGAATCCCCTACCACCGTCGCCAGGCGCGGAGCAGCTCCTGCTGCAAGGCGGTCCACCAACCCGACACGCTCGGCGGACGCTCATAGGTGACGACGATCCGACGTATGTCCACGGCCGCATCCCGCCGGGTAATGCCTGGCGCCGCGAGGGCGAGCTTGAGACGGTCCTGTCCGGGATCAAGACGGACGCGGATCGTGCCGGCATACCATCCATCGCCGAGCGGGACAGGATCCTCGTACGTCGTGGCAACGGCTTGGATTCCCTCATCGAGGAGCGCCGTATCATCGGTGAGGCGCCGCGGCATGGGGAAGAAGAGGGCTTCGGGGCTCCAGGAGACATAGCCGTCCCCAAGCGTCCAGACGTTGCCGCGCGGAGCCCGCAACATGACGCTCCCGCCACGCTCGCCGGGGCCGCGGGTGAGGCCGAACGCCACATGTGTCGACGTCACGGCGACCTGGGCCGCCTGTCCCAGGGAGACCGTCTGCAACCCTTCCTTGTGGAGCGTCTTCACCGTCGTGTGGTACGAATTCGTCCAGACGGCAACGGAGGGCGTGGAGGTCGAATAGCCGACCTCGTCGGCGAAATAGACGCGCGGGCCGATCACCCAGCGCTTCGCGGTCGTCGTCCAGGCGCGAAGGAAGATGCTGTCGTCCGCCAGGAAGCTGAGGCGGTACACCCCGGGCGGGAGCGCATCAAACGCCAGGCGCTTTTGGGTGACGGCCGTCGGGCGCGTGTCCTGTTCGCCACCGAAACTGACGGCATCGCTCCACAACAGCTCCTGGTCACGCATCAGCCGGAACGTGGCGGTCGAATGTTGGCGGGACCGGTTGACGTCCTGCAAGGCGAAAGTGACGTCGATGCGGCCGTCGACGGGCACGAAAAAGAAATCGTGGGCCCCACGCAAGGAGCTGCTCACGACGCGCGGCACGGCCGGGCCCTGGTCCATCCACGCGGACGCGGTGGTGCCGGTGGCATGCCAAACGAGGCGCGCATCATTGGGGCGCTCGAGATCAGCCGCAGTGACAGTCGGCGGCACGAGCCAACGCGTCGGGCCGACGGTGAGGGGACGGTAGCCGTTCTGCGTCAGTTCACGGCTCCAAAGGGGCGAGAGCTCATACGCGGCCGCATTTTCGGGACCGCGCTCGACGCCGAACTCCAGGAGCGGCTGGTCGTTGGGTCGGAACTCTACCCGAACCTCTGCGCGTTCATAGGCTCCCGGCAGGCGCAGGCGGGCATAGACGGGCTCGCCGGTGATGCGCTGCCCCACCCAGCCCTCAGGCTGGATGCCTGGCGAACTGGCGCGCTGGCCCGGCAGGAACGCCTCAAACCAGGGCGACCGGCCATCGAGCGCCAGGTCCATCGTCAGGCGACCGTCATGGGGAAAATGATGGGAAAGGACCCACGCGAACAAAAATGCGCCAGCCACCCAAGGAAGGAGGCAGGCGATCACGAGCAAAAAACGACGAACCCGGGGCATAGGAAAAGAAGCGGGTGAGATGATCTATCGATACCGAGTGTACGGCACCCCGCCCGAACAAGCCACTCCCCCGCATTTCGCAAAAAGAAAAGGCGTCCGGTCAGGAGACGCGGACGCCAGGGCCTTCACCAGCCGTTGACAAGCCGCCCTTTCCTTGCTACCGTGCCCGGATGCAGGAGACCGCATGAACGCCCCTTCCAACCGTCCCATCCCTCCATCCCTCCCCACCGTCGACGCGCTGATCGCCTATGGGCGCAAGCAGAGCCTGGCGAACACGCGTGCCGCCTTCCCGCCCTGGAGCTTCCGCGCGTACCAACGGCTCGGCAGGCTCGCGATAACGTCTTCGCTCTGTGCGCTCGTGTTCTGGATCCTCGCGACGCTGCTGGCCCCGGGCTTGACCCACGAGCTCGCAACCCTGCTCGCGGGGATCGTCGCCGGAGCGCTCCTGACCACGCTCGGCAGCATCTTCCTCGCGGCCGTCATCTCCCTCACCTCCGCCTGGGAAGCGGACAGCTTCAACGACCATCCCGCCGGAACGCTCGAGGCCCGACACGCCCTCCTCGAGGCCGCACAGGATCACCATCGGGCCGTCGACCTCGGCTTCGTGCCTTGGCTGACCTACGCGGCGGGGCTCCCAACCACGGCTGACACGCTCGGCGACGGGTACCGCGCCGCGGGCCTCGACGCCCAGACCATCGCCACCCAAGCGGAGCTCGCGGCCCTCAAGGACCTCGCCCACCAGTACGGCCGCGACCGCCCCGGCACCACCCGCGGCCGCCGCGAGCTCGACCTCCGCTACCGCCAGTTCGTGGCGGAGCACACACCCCTCCCCTAGAGGGTTTTTTCATCGCTCGACACGCAAGCAGAGACTCCTCTATCTATCCTTGACAAAATCAAGGGAACGTCTATTATTAAGCGTCGGTACGAATAACGCCTGAGCCATCGCTCAGGGCGACGATGAGGAGACGACCATGGAACCGGAAAACACGCTCCCCACTGATCGATCAAGGCCATCGCCACCACCCCGACGAGACCGGGCCAGACCGTTCTGCTCGTGACGAGCGGGACCCTGGCCTGCGAGATCCTCGCCGCCTTCCACCGCCCCCAGTGGGAGAAGGAGACGGTCCCCCGCACCATGCGGACCTTCACGGCTCTCCTGGCCGGCATCAACCTCAACCGTGTGCACGGGGTCTTCCTCGGCACGGCCACGACCCGCAGCCGGCCGGACGCCGACATCGGCCTCGAGCGCCTGGAGGTCCGGGCGGAGAGCTCGGAAGCCGTGGAGCCCCGGGAGGGGATTCCCTTCCTGGTGGGCGAGCCGTTCATGCGGGCAGGCCGCCTCCTGTTCGAGCGCGCGCTCAAGCCCAAGCCCTCGAACCTGGTCGAGCGGGAATGCGCGACGACGCTCGGCTGGGCGCCCAAGGAGCGGCCCTGGTGCGTCGAGGACGGGCACTGGGTCACCTGGACCGACCTGTCCGCGCGCGAGCAGCTCCTCGCCCTGGCCTACCACAAGGGCGGCCTCGGGCTGGACCTCCTCCGGCCCGAGGCCGAAGGCCGCGACCCCCGCCTGACGAAGGCCCTCCTCGACGACGAGCTCGCGAACACGATCGAGAGGGAGCGCCGCCGCGAGCGGCAGCGCCTCGTTCACGAGGACCGCGCCGTCCTCGCCGTCCCCGTCGCCGATGGCGAGCCGGCCTCGACGGCCATCGACCGCCTGGCGCAGACCTTCTACGCCATCCTCGCCCGCCTCGAGCGACGCAGCGCCGAGGTCCGCGCCCGCGACGCCCAGCCTCCCAGCTGCTGACCGACCTACGCCCACCGGATCCTCCGACTGGGCACTTTTTTATCCCTAAAATGCCTTTCCTGAACAAACAAAAATGCCCCAACCTTCGGGAAGGTCGGGACAGGGACGATCAGCGCGCGAACGGGCCGGCGAGGCGACCGTCGAGGTAGCGGTACACCTGGCCGCGGAAG
>CAZIMD010000028.1:0-14200 GCA_964540365.1 uncultured Gammaproteobacteria bacterium | reverse complement strand
GCGGATGACGACCTGCGCGCCGGCCTGCGGGAGGCGGAGGCGGCGCTGCGCGGCGGCTGAACGGGACCGCGACCCGGACTGGGTGGCGGTTTTTTCTTTTCTCCGAAGCCATCCACATGCGGATCTTGTTTCGAGAGAGGCGCGTCGCTTATGATGCGGTGCGGAGGATCACATGGGAAAGCGTTCGCCGGTTCCGGGGTTCATTGTATTCTTTTTCGGGTGCATGTTCGCAGAGAAGGGTGCGGAACTGGTGCGCCAGGCAAAGCGGGCGAAGCATGCGGGACGGCCGAAACGCCAGCCGGTCTGGCTGCGCCCCCCGCGCGACACCAACTGCCAACGGGTGCAGTCACGCGTCGGGATCAGCGTCCGGGCCCAGACCCTGCCGAAGGACCTGGGCGAGGCAACGGAGCGGCTGCGCGAGATCCTGCGTGAGCCGGGAATCGTCGCGATCGACGAGGCGCAGCTCCTGTACAACCCGCCCGACGGCACTCCCGCGGACGCGGAGAAGGTGCGGGCATTCATCGAGACCCTGATCGAGGGGGCGCGGAACGGATCGCGCATCTTCCTGGCGGGGCTGGACACGAACTTCCGCGGCGAGCCCTTCCCCATCAGCGAAGCCCTGTTGCTGCGGGCAGAGGTGATCAAGCGGCAACTGACGGCGATCTGCTCGCGGTGCCTGTCGGAGCAGGCCACGATGACCCAGCGACTCATCAATGGGCAGCCGGCCCCGCGCAGCGCACCGACGATCGTCGTGAAGGGGGGCGAGGCGCGGAAGACGCGGACAACGTACGAGCCGCGCTGCATCCACTGCCATGAGCTGCCGGAAGCGTGAGACTTGCCTCGCAAGGCGAGGCTTTTTTCTTTTTACCAAAAATTAGCTCATTTTCTTGACAAAATATGCTAAATGCGTAACGCTGCCTTACGAAGGAGATTGACGCACAATGGAACTGACCCTGATTCCGGACGGGCAGCTCGTCCCGGTTCCTGGCAACTTCGGAACGGTCACGAGCGACCTCGGGCTGCGCGTCCCGCCCGCCCTCTACGCGCTCGTGATGCGGGTGCCGCGCGCGACGGCGACCGCGACGCGACTGAGCGACCTACTCGATGCCAATCCCGCGCATTTCATCGCAGGACTGCCGGGGAGCTGGAAGATCGAAGACCTGGAGTCAGCCAAGAAGCGCCTGTTCGCTCAGCTCGCGGCGTGTGGGCATCCGTATGTACCCCCGGCCATCGTGGATCGCCCGTGCAACGCGCTTCCCCCACCGCCCGATCCTCCCTCTCGCTGAACCGCGAGTTTTTTTATCGCAAGGAGGAATCGCGTGGGGGAAAAGAGGCATTTCTTGCGAAACCACGCTTCCATGCTAGGATGCGGCCACGGGCGGATGGTGAAATTGGCAGACACACCAGCCTTAGGAGCTGGCGCCGCAAGGCATGAGAGTTCAAGTCTCTCTCCGCCCACCATGGGAAAACTCGCTTTCTGGGCGGGTTTTTTGTTTGGCGACCGTCATGCTTCCCTTGACGCCGAAGGAAAAAAGCATAAGATATGGAGCGGCTCGACGAGTATCAAAAAACAAAGGAGCCCAGATGACGGAACCTGATGGACCCCCTCTCAAAATCCTCCGAACCATCACCACCGGGATTTCGGTCACGTTCATGACGAACAAGGGCGTGACGGAAGCCTGGGAAGCGGAAGAAGGGGGCTACAACCTACGGATGCAGCCGCTCGAGGGCTGGTTCGCCTGGTTCCTGGCCCATGAGCACTGGTTCCCGCAGATCTTGCGCGTGGTCGCGCGGGAGTATGGCGAATACAGCCTGCCTGTTCCGATCGCCATGGTCCTACTCGTGATCTGCATGATCGCCCAGTTCACGCGCCTCACCATCTTCCTGGTGTCGCCGCCGACCCAAGACGCGGGCCTGTCGAGCCACTTCGCGGCGATCGCCGTGGCGGTGACCGCAGTGATGCTCGTGCTCTGGTTCGTTCGGAACCGGCTGTCCCCCTGGACGCGCGTCGCCGTGCTGGTACGCGAGACCTACGACACGACCGGCGCCCTGGAGATCGATCCGGCGCGGTATGAGTCGCAAAGTGGCCGGTACAATCCGTGGCGGTTCACGTTGCCCTACATGGCGCTGTTCGTAGCGGTGAGAGTGGTACGGCTGAACGAGCGTCTCGGGATCCCCCCATGGTCCCTCCCCTTCCTGATCTGGGAACTGCTCCTCTGGATCGACGTCTGGATCGGATGGGATCGCGTGCCCGTCGTGAAGCAGTTCGCGGCGCTCGTGCAGCGCGCGCTGTATCCGATCCCGCCGAACGAGGGCCAGGTCCAGGCGGGACAACAGGCGTTGGCGGAGCTGGTGCGGCGGGTGCGGACGGGAACGCTGTCCTCCTGATGGGGGATTTTTTGTGTATATTTATCGTTTTTCTGGATATAAAACACCCGACCAGCGCAAGGCGCAGGTCGGGCGAGGAGGGGACCGGACCGGCGCACGGGCTAGGTGCGCGCGAAGTCCGCGATCAGGGACGGGGCGGCGGTGTCGAAGCCCACCACGTCCAGCATGCCACCATCGTCGGGATCCGCGATGGTGAACTCGGTGGCGGTCATGCCGACCACGACGAGCTTCGCGGCGATTCCCGTCTCGCGACGGTACTTTGCCAGCGCCTGGGAGGGGTGGATGGGACCCTCCCAGGTCTCGTTGTCGGTGTAGACGACGAACGTGTCGATCTCGGCCTTGGCCTTGAGCGCCCAGGTCATCGGGAGCGAGCAGTCCGTACCGGCGAAGGGCATGCGGTCCATCGTCGCGATCACATCGTCCAGCCGCTGGCGCGGCGAGATGTCGAGCGGGACGAAGTCGCCGGAGAACGCCATGAAGGCGTGTTGCGGCTCGACGCGCGCGGTGATGAGGGCCATCGCCGCACTGCCGACCCGAGGCGTCACTCCCGGGAGTCCACCGATCTGGTCACAGGTCATGGACCCGGAGACGTCGAGCGCGAGGAGGGTCCGCTTGCCGGAGGGCTCCACGTTGGCGAAGGCGCGGTAGAACGCCCCGTCGAGGGCGTCCGTCACCTGCGACACGGGCTCCCAGGTCAGCTTGCCCCTGGCGCCGTGCCCCTCGCGATAGGTCGCGAGGGCCCCGAGGACGGCGAGGGGGTGGACGCGCTCCTTGCGGAGCCGCTCCCCGTCCGCCAGCCGGTCGGCGACGATCCGCGCTGCCGCGCTCAGGGGCGCGAGCAGCCCGTTCGCGGTCATCCGTCCCAGGTTGCGGACGAGCGCCGTGAGCGGGAGGTTCGGGAGGAGGGCCCCCCAGACCTCGGCGTGGCCGAGCAGCTCCGTCGGGATCATCTCCCACGTGAGCCGCGGATAGGTGGCGATGAGCCCCACGATCTCAGGGACCGTGGTCGCGGCCTGGGCCTTGGTGAAGCCCTGGATGAGCTCGGGGAGCCCGTCCGGCAGCGCGACGTGCCGGCTGACCGTCCACCTGAACGCGGCCTCGTGGGCCGAGCCCGGGGCCGCGGCCGGGTGCGCCTGCCGGAGCAGGTCCCGGTGCGAGCGCCCGCCGCGCTGCTGGTACTTGCAGAGCTGGTAGGCGAGCGCGTCGGGGGACCGCTCGAGATACCAGTTGCCGACCGCGCGCTTCATGCCGCGCCCCCAGCCCTTCCCCATCGCCTCCGCGTTGTCCACGAAGGTGAAGAGGTGGGTGCCGGTGCGGGCGACGCGGGGCAGGGCCGCGAGGGCCGCCGAGCGCGTCTTGTCGTCGCCCTTGGTGGCGGCGATGGCGAGGGCGAAGAGGGCCGGGTCGTTCTTGGGCGCCCGGCCAGCCTCACTGACCTCGACGATGCGTCGCACCGTCCCGATGCCATCCGCCTGCACGCAGCGCAAGACAACGTTGGCGTTGGCGAGGGTCAGGGCCCGCTCGCCGACGTAGTACGTCCCGCCCTCGCTGCCAAGGACCAGGAACCGGTCGAGGCGCTGCTCGTCGGTGAGCTGCCAGGCGTAGCCGCCCGCGGAGTTGGGAACCTGGGTCGAGCCCGGGATCGGCGCGGACTGAGGGGTGACGTCGGACGGGACGAAGGTCGAGGCGGCGTGGGTGTAGATCGTGCTCATGATGTTCTGCCTTTCAGACGAGGATTTGCCGTGCAGACCATCTGCGCGGCGCGGCCCGAAGAGGACCTGGCGTGACGGTGGATCGCGGGCCGAACACGGAATGCCGAGGGTATTGCCCGTGCCGTGACCGGGACGGGCCAACTTGCTCAGATGGGTAACCCTCAAGCTTCGGCTCGCCGAAAAAAACAAGCCGTGGACTAGCGGGTGCGCCAGGGCTTTGGCCCTGGGCAACGGCGCCCACGACAGGGAGACGGGAGAGGCGCGCGAACAAGGGGGCAGCGAAGGGAAATTCCGACCCCAGGCAGACAGAGTCGCTCGGGGGAGGAGATCCGGTTTGATGGTGGTAACCCTTCACAATCGGCTCGCGCTGGAAACGGAGATGCGGACAAGTGGACGCGGGAGGGGTTGGTCTTGGAGGTAACCCTCCCGCTTCGGCCCGCATGAGAGATCGCCGTAGGCAAGGAAACGCACCAGGGCGGGTTCCAGAAGAAGATGTTCGGTAACCCTGGCACAGCGGCCCACGGAGGAATTTGGTGCACGGACAAGTGAGTGTCGGAGGATCGATCCATTGCCTTGCGGCGCCGGATATAGGTGGAGCGTCCCACAGGTTCGGCGCGTTGGAGGCCCGCCTCGCGGCGAAGGCGCCTTGCCTGCTAAAGCCTCTCGGCAGAACACCCCTGTCTTGGTAATCCTCAGACTTCGGCCCGTGCTTACATACAAATTGTCGAGTTCCTGGTCCGCGTTCCGCGAGTGGTGAAGCTCGTGGCGCAGACGATGGGTCCATCCTAACAAAGTCTTTCATGATTGTCAAGGGCTAGCAAACAATATTGCATTTTTTTGCTTATATTAGACGAAATATATTCATAAATTACATGAAAAAATGAGGCGCGTCTCGCGGACAGAAAGAAAAAATCCCCGCGCTCGCAAGGAAGGGTCGCCTTACCCTCCGTTTCGATGCAGCCAGGGGTGGGCCTCACGATGGAGGCGAGCGGTCCGCTCGTCGTTACCGATACGGCAGATGGCCGCACAGAGGTCACGGAGCTCGGTGAGGATCCGCGGATCGATCAGGCCCGGATACGCCGGCCCCTCCTGGAGGGTCCGCAGGAACGTGATCCAGATGGCGAGGCGTTCGACGAGGTGCACGGGATCGTTGGCGATGGCTGGGACGCAGCGCTGGATCAGCGCCAGAGAGGCGTTCCCCGGAAGCGCTGCTCCACCCGTGACTTCGGCCTGTACCGACATGAACAGGGAGCGCGCTCGAGCGAACGTTCCGCCCGGCAGGGCCTGGGGAGGCGCGGTCCCGCGCTCGAGGCAGGCAAGCCAGCCCGCGAGCCACTGTTCGGCCACCTCGAACGTCCCGGCGAGGCGTTGGGCATGCGCACCCGACGATGATTGGTCCATTTGTCCCTCTTTCCAAGGGAAAGCGTGGCATACGAGGCCTCGTTCTGGCAAGGAGCCCGGGATTGGCACGCTCCGTTCCGTGGCGGGCGGCCGCTCGCTCCGTTCATGGTCGCGAGCTATTTCGGCGCGGTGATCGAGCGGAAGGCCGGGCTCAACCACTGGGTCAGGTACCTGGCGCGGCCAGAAGGGTTCCTGCGCCTGGGCGAGGCGTCGGGCAGGATCGCGAGCCCATGTTTAGCCAGTTCTCGTGGCGGCTGCAGCGGTACATGATCACGCGGAAACCGGAAGAGGCCGCCTCCGGATTGCCCAATTCGCGCTCCAAGCCCTGCTGATCGCGCATGGGGAGGAAGCGGCGCGAGCAGGTGGGCCTGACGAACAGGAGAAACCGATAGAGACGGCAGGATCCTGACCTCCTATGGGAGATTTTTTGTTTATGGTTAGGGAAAAAAGACCCGATTCGGCGCAGGAAGCCCTTGACAGGAAGAGCTATTCCTGATAGATTAGGGCACTTCTACGGGCAACCATCCACCCTGCCCGCGAAGCCAACGAAGGAGTCGGTCATGACCAACGCGTTTCGTCTGCTCGCCAATCTCAGCGTCGCCGTCGTCTCCATCCCCTTCGGCGCGGCCCTCGGGCTCGTCCGGGCGGTGCCCGCGCTCAGGCACTGGCCGAGGGCCGCCTACAACACGATCCGCGTGACCGTCAAGACCCCGCGCCTCGGACCGAACCTCAAGGGGGTCTGCCTCGCCACGATGCCGATCGCGATCGCGGCGGCCCCGGCGCTCGTGGTCGTGGCCGGGACCGCCTACGGGGCGGGGACCGCCTTCGTCGCGACCTTCCGGGAGGGGAACCCCTTCGAAGGCGCGGAGAAGGCCTGGAAGGGCGTCGCGAAGGTCAGCCAGCTCCTGAGCGCGGCCATGCCGAAGTTCGACAGCTACCTGCCGCCGAAGCTCGAGGACAAGGAGACGCCCTACGAGATCCCGCTGATCCCGGCGATCAAGTCGGTGGTCTCGGGCTTTCTCGGAACGGCCATCGAGGCGCCGGCAGAGCTCGCGCTCTGTCTCTTGCACGCGCCGCGCCTCATCTGGCGGTCCTTCCGGTTCATCTGGATCGACGGCGGCAAGGAGGACGGCTTCACGGAGGGGGAGATGAGCCCCTGGACGCTCACGGGGTTCGTGATGCGGATCTTCGCGAGCATCTGCTTCCTCCTCGCGCTGGCGCTGGTCACGGCGCTCCTGCCGATCGTCACGGTCGTCGGGTCCCTCTCGCTCCACGTGTACCGCTGCTACAAGCGCGGGCTGCGCCGGGCCTGGAACGGGGTCGTGAACGACCTGCGCCTCATCCACGCCTCGCTCGCCTACGCCGGCAGCACGTGGCACTCGATCAAGGACGCGGAGCGCGAGAAGCGCGAGCTGGATCACCTCAAGAAGCTGCTCGCCGCCATCACCCGAGACTTCAACGAGCAGCTGGCGGACGACATGGCCGCGATCGAGACGGTCGCGGGCTGAACGGGGACGCGGAACGGCCATCAGGCCTCCGCTCCCCGGTTTTTTATTCAAAAAATCAAAAAAGCAGCCAGGCTGCTCAGGAATTCAGCTCATCGACCAGGTTCCACTCGTGTGGCAAGAGGACGCGTCGATCAGGCGCTCGCGACCCGGCCCCTTTCAGAACGAGCCGCCATTCCCCGCCGAGCAAAAGGGGCGATTCTGGATTGATGGGACGCAGGACGCCCCGGCGATGCAGGTTCCAGACCAGGAAGAACCGCTCTCCCCCAACGAGGAGCGTCCGGTTCTCGAGCCACCAGCCGAGATCTTTCAGGAAGCCCTGCGCATCGGCATGGCGCATAAGCTGGCGCGCCTGTTCTCGGGTGGACGCGAGCAAGCGGAAGGCAGCCTCCTTGGCGGCGTCCGTCCGCTCCGGCCGGGCATCCATCAGGAACGGGATCGGCTCGAAGGGATCCCAGAACGCCGTCCCGAGCAATCCCGTCGCCCGGGTGGTGGAAGACCCGCACCACCCCCGAAACCGCTCGATGAGCGCTTCCTTGTCGCGAACGGCCACGTTGCCGTTGAGTTTTGCCCCCAGGCGGGCGTGAAGCGTCACCGCCCAGCCGAGCGCTTCGGACGAGACGCTGAGTCGCGTCGCCAGGCGCTTGAGGGCCACCGCCGACCCCTGTGGCAGCGGCACGCCGCCGCCCGAATCGAGCAAGCGCCGCAACGCCCCCGCCTGGACACGTTCGAGGTTTGGCAGGACGAGACGCTCGAGCTGATCGCGGATCCGCTTCGTCATCTCGAGCAGCGAACGAGCCTGGACCTCGTCTTCGAACAGATCGGCGAGCACGAATCGCATCGCGCCTTTCCCTTGCATGTCGCCTCCTTGCGCCGCCCATCTAAGACGGGAACGCGGATCCTGTCAAGCATGGGCATGGGACCGGCGAGGAGCCGCCAAGACACAAAAATACCGGCCTACGCCGGTATTTTTTGCGCCCTTACGCCCGTTCCACGTACTCCCCCGTCTCCGTGTTCACGATGATCTGCTCGCCGTTCTTGATGAAGAGCGGGACCATCACGCGGATGCCGCCTTCGACGACGGCTTCCTTGAACATGTTGCCGCCGCTCACCGTGTTGCCCGCGACCGCATCCATCGCCTCGATGATCTTGAAGGTCATCTTGCGCGGGATCTCGAGCGAGACCGGGCGGCCTTCATACGTCGCGATGTGGACCTCGAGCCCCTCGCGGAGGAACTTGCCCTGGTCGCCCACCTCGTCGTCCGCCATCGTCACCTGCTCGTAGGTACCGTTGTCCATGAAGGTGTACCCCGTGGCATCGTGGAAGAGGTACTGCATGTTGCGATGTTCCACCTCGACGATCTCGATCGATTCGGAAGTCTTGTTGGTGACCTCAAGGACCTTGCCGGTCTGGAGGTTCTTCTGCCGCGAGCGCACGAAGGCCGCGCCCTTGCCGGGGTTGATGTGCTGGAATTCGACGACGAGCCAGAGGCCCTGCTCGTTCTTGACGATGACGCCTTTCTTGATGTCGGAGGGGGAAGCCATAGGGAAAGCCAATGAGTATGTTCGGAGGGTGACGGAATGGGCGGATTTTGTCAATTTATCGAACCGAGACGGGCGAAAACGGAGTACCCCGATCAACCTAGGCGAACGAACCGCTCCCGCGCCGACAGCGGGAGAATCTCCGTAATAGAATCCACGCCCGCGACCAGCATCGCCAACCGCTCGACCCCGAACGCGATGCCTGCCGCCTCCCCCATCGCCGGCAAGGCATGCAAAAACGCCTCGTCGAGAGCCCAGGTCGGCTTCCCCAGGCCGGCACGGAGGGCCCGCTCCTCCTCGAACCGCGCCCGTTGCTCGGCCGCATCCGCCAGCTCGGCAAACCCGTTCGCGAGCTCGAGATCGCCGATGTACAGCTCGGTCCGCAACGCGAACCGGGGATCTGCGGCGTCCCTACGCGCGAGAGCGGCCATCGAGGCAGGATAATGCGTGAGGAACGTCGGTCGCCACGCAGTCCGGTCGCCGTTCCACCCGAGCCTCGGCTCAACTTCGGAGAGGAAGATCTTGAAGAAGAGATCGTCCCAGGAATCGCTCATCGACACGCTTTGCCCATGCTGGATACAGACGTGCGCCATGGCCTCACGGTCTCCCAACAAGGGCTCCAGCTCGACGCTTGCGTACTGACGCATGGCCTCGACAACCGTCAGGCGACGGAACGGCTCAATGAGCGCCGCGCGCCAATCCTCCCGCTCTCCCACGGCCAGCTTCGCGACGACGGTACGGATCATCCCTTCGGTATCCCGCAATAGCTCCTCCAACCCCGCGTCACGGCGATACCATTCGATCATCAGGAACTCGGGGTCATGCGATCCGTCCCACGGCTCGTGGTTGCGGAAACAGGGGCCAAGGTCATAGATCTTGTCGAATCCGGCCGCGAGCAGCCGCTTCATCGCATATTCGGGGGACGTGATAAGCGCCGCCGGATGCTTCGCGCCTGACGCCTCGACCACCTCCGTCCAGAACGGCTCCAGATACGGTTCCTGCCCCGGCAACCCCACCAACCGCGGCGTCTGCACCTCCAAGAACCCTTCCCCATCGAAAAATGCCCGTACCTCCCGCACCACCCGCGACCGCAGGCGGATCATGTCTGGCAACATAGGAAATCAAAAAATGGATAAAAAAGAGCCAAGATAAGGGAAGATGGAGGCGCGAGGATGCGGCGCATGCGGGCACCGTAGCAAACCGCTCCGCGAATGGCGAGACCGACGGCCGCAAGAAAAAACGCCCGAAGGCGTCAGGTCAGCAGGTCGTAGCGGCGGAGGTACAGGTACAGCCCCTCCGTGTTGTCGCGCGTAATCCAGAGGCCGAGCGGGCCGTCATAGACCAGCTCGACCGGGATGATGCCCGCGAGCGCCCGATCCGTGGCGTCGGGCTCGCGGAACAGGGCGGGCGGGAAATGCAGCTTGGCACAGACCGCCCCGTGAAACGGGAGCTGGTTCTCGTAGGGGATGACGTCCGCCTTCCAGCCGGCAACAGCTTCAGCCACCGACGCCGCGAAGACGTATGCCTTGAGAAGGTCTCCGAGCCCGTCCTGGCGGTGGCCGAGGGTGTAGAGGGCGATCTCGTGCCTGCCGGCAGCCGGCAGGCACGCTTCGGACACCGACTCGACCCAGCGCATCTCGGCCTCGCCGATGCCCGTGAGCAGGACGGCCTGCGTATGCCCGAGCCGCTGACCGAAGGACGCTTGGCGCGTGTGGCGTGGCGCGCCGAGCAGGGCGCACCCGCCGATCCGCTCCGCCGCCGCCTCGAACGAGCGGGTGATGACGGCATGCAGGATGGTCTCGTTTTGGACGTCCGGCGGATGGACGACGATCAGTTTGCGAGCACGATCATTCATTTCCATGTTCGCTCCTTAGTTCCGTTCCCACAAAAAACTCTTTTTCTTACCCTTTTTTCGTTGGGCCGTCAAGACGGAAAAGAAAAACGCTCCAGGATCTCCCGGAGCAGCGCGCTATCCCGCCTGACCCGCCCGTGAGGCGGGAGCGGAGGTGGCCAAGGCCTCGTTCTCCGAGGTCGGCGCCTCCGCCTCGACCCGTACCCGCGGGGCCGCCTCGGCTGCTGGCAGGTAGACGACGGTCGGGCGGGCCGCGATCTCGAGCATCCGCTCGACCTCTGGCGCCGTGAACGGCTCGCCGTCCCTCTGGCGCTTGTTGATCATCGCGATGACCTGCTTGGTCCGCTCTTGCCGCGTCTGCTCCTCGGGCGGCGTGGTTTGGGCATACCGTTCGACGGCGAGCTCCATGCGGCGTGCGGCGTTCTCGACAGCCTGCTCCGTGCGGCGCGCCGCCTGCTCGAACGCGGCCGGGTCGAACCCCTTCGGGAACGGCACCGACACCAGCCCGAAGGCCCTCCGGAGGTGATCGGCCAGCTCGTCGTCCCCGTCCTTGCCCTTGACGGAGAGGTAGGACGTGACGATACCGTTGATGGCCGCCAGCTCCTCCTTCCGCTGCTGGCCGCGCAGGACCTCGAGGCGGTGCTTCTGCATGTCCTTCAGGCGATCGACGGCGTGGTCGAGCGCGATGAGCGAGAAGATGAAGACGAAGATCACCTGGAAAAATGCGATGGCTGAATCCGGATGGAACATGAACGGAACCTCCTCGTGATGGCCGAAAGGGATCCTAGCAGAAACACGGCTTTCGTCAATGGTCGGCATTCGGCCAACCGGCACCAAAAGACAACCAAAAACCTGCCCAAAGGCAGGTTTTCGAACCGATCTTAGCGGACCAGGTACGGCAGCAAGGCCATGAACCGGGCGCGCTTGATCGCGTTGGACAGCTTGCGCTGGTGCCAGCCGCAGACGCCGGAGCGCTTGCGCGGGACGATCTTCCCGAAGGACGAGAGGTAGCGGCGAAGGGTGTTCGTGTCCTTGTAGTTGATCTCCTTGATGTTCATCTGGCAGAAGAAGCATTGGCGGTCGATGTGTTTTTTCATAGGCGGTGAGCGAAAGGCTGGAATCTCTCGGACTTCGCTCGGGATGAACCGAAAGGCGAGGCCTCCCGGGTTGATTTAAGGTTAGAAAGGAATGTCTTCGATACGGATTTCCTGCTCAGGGGCCCCGAGGCCCTTGTCGACGGCGTTGTCGGGACCGATCGGCACGAC
This sequence comes from uncultured Gammaproteobacteria bacterium, assembly GCA_964540365.1. Taxonomy (GTDB): domain Bacteria; phylum Patescibacteriota; class Patescibacteriia; order 2-12-FULL-60-25; family 2-12-FULL-60-25; genus JAGOUA01. The sequence goes on along the minus strand of CAZIMD010000028.1, from coordinate 2,536 downwards.
GGACGGCTCCGTGGACGCTTCGGACGCTGGGCTGGCGGAGCGCATGGCGGCGGCCCCACCGGCCGGGGCACGATCGAGGATGATCATGTTATCGGCCGTGATCTCGGTCCGGCTGCGCTTTTGGCCGTCCTGGGTGGTGTATTCGCGGGTCTGCAGGCGGCCTTCCAAGAAGACGCGGCGTCCCTTGGCGAGGTATTGCGAGCAGATGTCGGCGAGCTTGCCCCAGGCGACGATGTTGTGGAACTCGGCGCGGGTCTGCTTTTGGCCCTGGGCGTCGGTCCATTGCGAATTGGTCGCGATGCTGAACGAGCACACGTTCTGTCCGGTCGGGGTGGTGCGTGATTCCGGGTCACGGGTCACGTTGCCGATGAGCTGGGCGCGGTTGAGGTCCATATACGGCCATTATGCCGCCTTCTCCTCGGTGGTCAAGGCCGGTTTGGCCTCGGTCTTGGCTTCCCCCTCTTTGGCTTCGGCCGGCTTGTCGCCTTCCTTGGCTTCCTTGTTCTCAGGCTTCTCGCGGCGGCGGTCGCCACGACCGCCTTCGACGACGACCTCCGTGAACGCCACGAGGTCGAACTTCTGGTCGGAGCCGGCTTCGTCCGCGCGCAAGATGAGGTGGCGGAGGATGTCGTTGTTGATGCGGAGGTTGTCTTCCATCTTAGCGAGCGAGGCGCCGTCTGCCTTGAAGAGGGTCATGACGTAGTGGCCATGGCGCTGGTCCTTGATGGCGTAGGCGAGGCGGAGCTTGCCGAGGCGCTTGGTGCTTTCGACGGTGGCGCCCCACTTGGTGATGAGGGCGGAAATCTTGGTCTCCACGGTCCCGACTTCCTCATCGGTGAAGGAGGTAGGGATGATGTAGAGGAGCTCGTAACGGTTCTCCATAGAAGATGACACGGGCCCCTATTTGGGGCTATCCCCGCAGGGATGTGGCCGGTCGGTTAGGATAAGTGGGCAAAGTAGACCAGAAAAACCGGGTTTCGTCAAGGAACGGAGGGATGGGCGGAAATGCCAGGAATCGGATAAAAAAGATCCGCCTAGGGCCCGGACGGGCTAGACGGTGTAGGGGATGGGGACCGGGTTCTGCCGGGCGCCGGGCGGGTAGGGCGGGTTGGGCCCGAACTGGCGCTCGTATTCCTCGTACCAGGGCTCGACCGCGGGGTCGCCGGGCTCGAAGGTCCGCCGGGCGTCCGAGGGGCGCGGCACGATGCGGACGGGCGGCGACCCGCCGAGCGCCGCGACGATCTGGCGGTCCTGGCGCTCGGCCGCGGCCTCGGCGGCGCGCGTGTCGGCGAGGGCGGTGAGGATCGCGCCGATGGTGGTGACGAGGAAGGCGCCGAGGACGAGCAACAGGAGCGTCATGGGGATTCCCTTTCTTTGAGCTGCATGCGGGATCCCGAACCGAAATGGCGGGACCGGCAGCACGCAATTCTAGCCTATCCAATCGGTCTTGTCAAGGGAAGCGCCAAATTTTCGCAAATTCGAGGATATTTTTCAGAAAAAGACTCCCGGGAGGGAGTCAGTTCGGCAGGGTTGGCTTGCCCGGCTTTGGCGCAGGGCAAGAAGATGCCGGCTTGGCCGAAACAGCCTTGGCCGGGCGGCGGATGGCGATCTCGACCGGCTCCCCTTCTTCGAGGAAGACGGTGAAGACGCCGATCGCACGGGAAAGGCGGCGGAGCTCGAGGAAGACCCCGAGGACCAGCAGCAGAAGAAGGAGGCAGACGACCACCAGCGCGACGAGCGGGCCGACGGCCTCGGGACCGATGAGGATCGTCATAGCCGCCCACGCGCTTCGAAGGCATACGCGTAGACGGTTGCCCCCACCGCGATCTCCGTGTCCCGCAGGCGCACGTTGGGCTCGATGGTCGCCCCTTTTCCGATCGTGCAGCCGCGGATATCGGCCCCCTCCCCGACCGTAACCTCGGCGCCGAGACGGGAGTTGGTGATCTGCGCGCCGGCGCCGACCTTCGAGCGCGGGCCGAGTTCGCAGAAGCCCTCGAAACGGGCGCGTTGGCCGATCCAGGCCCCATCCCCAACCGACGTCTCGGCCGAAAGGGACGCGCCGCGCTCGATGATGGCAGCTCCCGCAACGACGGTACCGCCCGGCGCGAACGTGACGCCCTCCCCGATCCAGACCCGATCGGGGGCGACGATCACCGCCTTGTGGAAGGTAAGGAGCTCGGCGATGCGCTGGGACAGAAGGACGTTGACCACGCGCACCGCCAACGGTCGCCAGCGCTCGAATGGCCACCGCCGCTTGAGTGCCGGAGCGAGGAAGAACAGCGCCGGAAAGAAGATCGACGTCCACAGCAGGAGGCTGGGAATCCCCCCATCCGCCCCGAGCGGAATCCGGAACGAATGGCCGATCTCCCATGACAGCAGTGCGGCGAGACAGGCGATCCCGGCCACGCTCACGGCGGTATGGAGGAGAACAAGGAAGGCTTGCGCCGCCATGATGGCGTGCTCACGATCATGATTTTCCGAAGTGAACGGATCCATGGGAACCTCCCTGGCGGCGAGGATCCCATGGTTTTGTACG
>CAZIMD010000027.1:0-14514 GCA_964540365.1 uncultured Gammaproteobacteria bacterium | reverse complement strand
TCCGGATACGACAGGGCGGCGCCGGAAAGGCCGACCTCCGGATGCTCTTTCGCCCAGGCGAGCCAGCGGTCGATCTGGCCGGCGGACACGCGCGTATCAGGGTTGAGGAGAAGGAAATGGTGGCCGCGGCCCATTTCGATCCCGCGATTATTGCCGGCCGCAAACCCCTCGTTCTTTGCCCAACGATAGCGAACCCAGGGAAACCGGCGCCGAAGGAGGTCATGCGTCGGATCGGAAGAGCCGTTCTCGACCACGATCATCTCGAAGGGGACGCCGGGCGGATGGGCCTCCAGGCTCTCGAGCAGGCGCTCCAAATGCGCGATCGTGGCGTAGTTGACGGTCACGATCGTAAGCGCAAGGCTGGCCGGCTCTTGGCTATGCAGCGGCATATCAGACGCACCCTAGCCGAAGGTCAAAAAATGCGCAATTCTAGCCATTCACAGAGAAACGCCCTATACTGTTCGCATGCCTTTCCGTGTCCTGATCCTCGGGGGTGGTTTTACCGGTTTGGAGGCGGCCCGCCGCTTGGCAGCGCAGCCCGATCTTAGCGTGACGGTCGTGGATCCCGAATCGCACGCCCTCTTTACGCCGCGGCTGGTCGATGCCCTCGCACGGGCCTGCCGCGAATCCGATCTGCGTATCCCCCATGCGACACTCGCCGAGCGGCATGGGTACGATTTCATCCAGGGGAAAGCCGCCCATCTCGATGAGGCACAGAAAACGGTGGACATCGAACGCGTCGGGAACGCGGAAAAAATGCAGGCTTCCTACGACGCGCTCATTTGCGCTTATGGGGCCAGCACCGCGTTCTATGGCACGCCTGGCCAGGAACACGCCTTCCCGTTGAAGACGTGGGAACACCTGCTTCGCCTCGAGGAACGCGTCGCACAGGCCGTACGACGCGCGGAACCGCTCCGTTTTTCGATCATCGGCGGCGGGGCGACCGGCATCGAGGCCGCCTGCGCCCTCGACCTGCGCCTGCGGGCGCTTGGGCACGCTCCGGAAACGCGTTCGATCACGGTCTTCCAAGCGGGGCCGCAGATCCTGCCCGGATTCCTCCCAAAGACCGTCGAACGAGCCCATGCCCACCTCGCCGCTTCGCGCATCGACGTGCGGCTCATGACGCCCGTCAGCCGCCTGCTTCCGGACGGCCTCGAAACGAAAGACGGCGAACGGGTGCCCGCGACCCTGGTCCTGTGGGCCGCGGGTGTCCGGCCGAACCATGTCGATGGGGATACGGCCGAGCACTCCCCGACCACCGACCTGATGACGGATCATGCGCTGCGCGTGCGGCCGAACGTCTTTGCGGGGGGCGACGTGATCCAGCTGAAGGATGGGCAGCGGATGATCCCCAAGAACGCCCAGACCGCCCTGAAGATGGGCGCCCTCATCGCGCAAAACGTCCTCCGGGAACGCGCTGGCAAGCGGCTCCGCTCGTTCCGCTACCGCTCCCCCGGCGTGATGCTCTGGCTTGGCACGACAGCCATCACGGATCTCCTTGGGCGTTCGCTGCCATCACGGGCCTTCGTCTGGATCCGCAATCTCTTTTATTGGCTCCGTTGGCGACAGATCTGCGGATAACAAAACACCGGACGTTGGTCCGGTGTTTTTCACCCCTTACAAGAGGGCTTCCTTGGCGGCCTTGGCGACGCGGAACTTGACGACGGTCTTGGCCGGGATCTTGATCTCCGCACCCGTGGCCGGGTTGCGGCCGATGCGGGCGGCGCGCTTGACCTTGACCAACTTGCCGAGGCCCGGAAGGACGAATTCGCCATTCTTCTTGACCTGGGCGTAGGCGGTCTTCATGACGAGATCCATGAAGGCGACGACTTCTTTCTTGGTGTGGCCGGACTTCGCGGCGAGCTCAGCCATGAGCTGGGACTTGGTCATTTTCGACATATGTGCGGAAACCCTTGATAAATAAGGTTAAAAGTGGGTTTGCAAGAAGAAGTATGCCTAGAGGGCATAGAGGATGCAAGGGATTTCGTCAATAGTCGCGGGAAAAACCGTGGATTATTGGATATTTTGAATCCAAAAGAACACGCGCCCAGCCAACGAATGCCCTCCCGTAATCTGTCCGCCCTCGTAAGAGCAAGCCTTGAATGGTACTATCAGAATAATACCGATATGCCTCCCGCAAACATGGCCGATCTCATGCAACAGGAACGCACGTTTCTTGAAAAAATCCGAAAGGAACATCCGGGCTCGCTTGACCGCGACGAGCCACCCGCGCAGGATGCCGCATTTCCCTACATCGGGATCGAAGGATTGCCTGAAAATCGACCGGACGCGTATCTGCGTCTCTATCCGCAAGATTTTTTAGTAGAAGAAGTAACACAAACTCAACAAGTGGTAAAAATCGCTAACGCGTCTGAATTCGTGAATAACGACGATAAACGCACCTTGTGGGCAGATCTGATCAAGGCGCATATTGCAGGTTTTGATGCGGTTAAGGAACTTTCCACCGCTCTTGATATCCCTCAAGAAATGATAGGATATGCTGGAATCAAGGACAAGATCGCTATCACGAGTCAACGCCTCAGCCTGCGCGGAGTCACCCTTGAGCAAGCTAAAGCTCTGCGCCATCCAAGACTCGTGCTTCGTCCCATCTCGTATGGAAATGGCGCTTTACAGCCTGGACATCTCTATGGAAACCAATTCACTCTGACCTTGCGCACAAATGAGTCCTGTGATGAGGCACTGATAAAGCAACGCCTCTCACAACCGTTTTGGAATTTTTTTGGACCGCAACGGTTTGGCTCTAGAGTTCTATCGCACAGACTTGGGCAAGCGCTTCTTCAGGGCGACACAAATACGTGTCTGAAGCTCTTTTTTACCCAGCCCGGCCTTAATGACGTACCCTTCTTTCATGCCCTCCGAAACGAGCTAGCCGAAAATTATGGCGACTGGCGAGCGATGGATGACATTTGCGCTATTCTTCCTCTTTCTTTTTCTCACGAGCGTCAGGTTCTTGCCGCCCTCATCGAACATCCTCACAAAACGCGCGCGGCATTAAACACCATCAAAGATCAGGTTAAAATGTGGGTACACGCATACGGATCATGGCTCATGAACCGCGAACTCTCTCGTCTGTTAAAAAACAGAGATCCAAATCCTCCCAAAACGATCCCTCTCCCCTTTTCGTCGCAAGGAGCGTTAGCCACATACGCGGAGACCATGAAGAAAGAAGGGACGCTCGGCTATCGCGAGGCATTTGCACAATATCCGTACCTATCCCTTAACGATAAGAGCATCCCGACTCGCATCCAGCCACAAAATGTACGAGTCAAGGTTTTTTCTCAAGGCTGTATTGCCCGTTTTTGTCTGGACAAGGGAGCATATGCAACCACCTGTCTCTCGCACGCATTTCGCGTTGTCGAAGGGCTCCCCGTACCCTCGTGGGTGCAAGATGGGTTGATTGACGGTTTTGCAGAGCTTGGAGAAACGCCTCTCACCTCCCTCTTGTCACAGTTTGAAGCCGATGCCACTGCGCGGCGAGATGCCTTTTTAAATGAAGACGGCACAGAAGAATAAAAAATACCAAAACGAAAAGACCCGCGGGCGGTCTTGTTCGACTACCGGCGGGCAGGTTTAGAGATGGGCCGCCGCCCGTTGTAGGGATCAGCTGCCGGCGCGGGGGTCGCGGCCGTAGGGGGAGCTGCCCGTGGGAGCCGCCGCCCGCTGGGGCTTCGGGTTCGCGGAGAAGACGCTGGCCGAGAAGGCCCAGCCCTTCTCCGGCTCGATCTTGAGCGAGCAGGCGGGGCTCCCGTGGCCCAGTTTGCCGTTGATCGTGAGGGTCCTCTTCCCCTCCTCGAAGTTGGCACGATTGTCGAAGACGTGCACGTTGGTACACACCTTCGTGCGGAGGAACTCGCGAACGGACTTGCTGAGGCCGGGGTCGCTGCCGCCCGCCTCCTTCATGACGATCCAGAGGCTGCCGTTGTCGCGGACCTGGAGGTCCGCGACGGTGAACCCAGCCGCCTGGAGGGCGTCGAAGACGCCCACGAGGCTGAGCTCGGGCAGCCCGTACTTCTTGAAGGCTCCCTGCTGGAAGACCCGAACCCCGGTGTCGGGGGTGGACCGGTCCTGGGGGACGCCGCGAACTTCGGCCTCGCGGGCGCGCTCGGCGTTGAGCGCCTCACGGCGCTCCGGGGTCTCCGCGGAGACCAGGGTGGCGCCCAGACGGCGGGCGACGTTGACCGCCTCCTGTCCGAGGCCTGTGATCTTGATGATCACGGCCGCGGGGGCCGCAGGGACGGAGGCAGAGGCACCGATGCAGAGACCCGGATTCATCGTTTTTGCTCTTCTTTCTTGCCCGCCATTGCTTAGCGGGACTTTGGGGAGGTTCGAGGTGGCACCGCGCCACCTTTACTTAGCCAGTCTACCAGATTTTCTCGTTTTTGTCAAGTGCACCTATACAATTTTTGCGTATTTTAGCCAAATCCGCTTTAAAAACAGGTAGATGGCGCATAATAACACCCTGTTCTGGATACTTGGCATTTGTGACCTATCATTCCTTGCCAACCCTACCCCGTATCCCCTTCAATACGCGCGTCGGCCCCATCCATCACCCCACCCAGGAGGGACCATGGCGACGTGCCTTCTCACCTACGTTTTCGACCTGGGAGAATATTTCTCCCGCCACGGCTTCAAGCAAGGCGCCCTGAGCTATGTCGGGGAATCGCTGCGCGGCGACGCCCAGCGGCTGATCGAAGACCGCCTGCGTGATGCCGGCCTGCCGTATGCCGTCCGGGAGTGCAGCCAGGCACCGAATCCGTGCGGGCTGCAGCTGGTCGGTCCCGAGGGGCAGGTGATCCGCGAGCTGTATTTCGACGAGACCACGGGGGATGCGAACTTCGGGCTCCCCGGGGACCGGCGGCGCTGCGGCGAGCTGGCCCAGGTGCTCCTCTCCGCCCTGCGGGATGCGAACCGGGCGTTCTACGCCATGCGCAAGACCCTTCCCTGACGCTCCGGCGTCTTTTTTTCTTGTCCCTTGACGCGGCCGGAGCGGGCTCGGTACACTGCTTGCCCCATCCCCCACCCATCACGAAAGGAGCGGAGATGGCGACGATCCGATTTGACGCGAAGGTCCCCCTGGAAGCCCTGCTGCACGCCACGGGACGCGAGGAACGGTACCACCTGGCCACGCCGTTGCGGGAGCAGGCCCTGGAAGTTCTCAGAAGGCACCTGCAGCACGAACAGGTCCCCGTGCAGGTGCACCTGGGGATCAGCCACGACAGCCCCCACCTGCGGCTCCAGGGCCCCTCCGGGACGGCCCTGCTCAATGCCTGCCTGCGGTTTCGGCGGGGACAGGTCGAGCTCGACCGGCACGAGCCGATCCTCGGCCTCGAGCCGACGCACCACCCGGCCCTCCTGCGGGCAATCAGCAACGCCTCGACCGAGTTCGAGGCCATCGAGGCCACCGTCACGGCCCCCTGACGCGCGAGCGATTGCGCGTCTTTTCTGAAGGGTTGACGGGAGCGCCAAGCGGGAATAGGATCGGTTATGGGATTCCATTCACCTCTGGAGGGACCATAGGGACCATGTCGAACGCCGTCTGGATGGGCCTCGTCGCCTATCTCTTCCTGATCATCGCCTATTACCAATTCGCTGGGTACCTCGTGTACGTTCGAACAGGAGCGCCTACCCTCTTCGAGAAAAATCCGTTCCTTCGAAGCATGGCCGCAGGACCCCCTCAAGAAGAGGCGACGGTAGAGAGGGCGACGGAACTGCCTGTCGACTGGCGCGTCTGGCTCCTGAGAAGTTTTTTGCTACTGGTGTTCATGACGGGAATCCTGGCGCTCGTCGCATTCTGGGGAGGGAGATGGCTTAAGGTCCTCCTGCCGGCTGTGAGCGCCTTTTACCTGAACGAGCTGCTCATCGGTGCGTTTCCGGCAGCTAGCCCGAGGGCTCGATGGCTGTTGGGCGGGATCGCGATCGGAGCGTTCGTCGCCTCATTTCTGACGCGGCACTGGATGGTGAACAACCTCCTAGGCCTCGCGGGCGGACTGGGAGTCCTGCGACTCCTGCGTCACGTCCCTATCCGCGGCCTCGCTTTCTTCTCCGCCCTGGTGCTCGGGTATGATGCGTTCCACGTCTTCGGAAGCGGGATGATGCGCCAGGCAGCGGAAGAGGCGCAATACACGCCAAGCGTCCTCTACATCCCGGCCGCTGACCTGACACCGCTCTTCGCCCTCGGCATGGGAGACATCATCATTCCCGGCTTGGTCGTTCTAGCCGGGATGCGTCTCGCGCAGACGAACGACCGCCCAAGCATCCGAACCGGAGCATTCGTCGGAAACATCGTTGGACAAGTGGTGATGCTCGTAGCCTTGGGGCTCTTCGATCATCCGCAACCTGCCCTGATCTACCTCCTCCCTTGTACATGGCTGGGGATCTTGATAGGGGCGCGGGCAGGCGGACCCCTGCGGGGACTGCGCCTGCAGAAATGGCCTCCCACCACCCCATCCGTCGTCATTCCACGTCGCCGGCCCGGACCCGCGCGACGAGCCAAGAAGCCCCACAGACAGCGGAAGCGCTGGCACTGAAGCCGAGGAAACGAACCGCATCACCTACATGGTGATTTTTTTGTGAAGAGAAAAGAAGCGCCGAAGCGCTTCTTTTCTTTATCGTTGCACGTAGCCAAGGGCGCGGACCACGGCCCATTGGAACGGGTCCTGCGGATCGCGTCGGAAGGTCGCGCGGAATTCCTGGATCCCTTGCCGTTCGAGGGCGAGATCGCGCGGGAAACGGATGCGGTACATCAGCGTGTTCCAGGCGAGGTTCTCTTCGGGATTGCGGAAGTCCGGATCGCGGCCATAGATCGTGCGGAACGTGGTGCGGGCGCGCGGGAGCTGTGCGCGCTCCCCCTCAAGATTGCGGGTCGTGGGGATTTGGCCACGCGCCAACCGCTCAAGGTCCGCAATCGGCAGGGAGGCGCGGCCGATGGTTTGGAGGGCATCGCGGAGCAGGGCGCGTCGCTCGCCTGCCCCCAACGAACGGGTCTCGGCGGTCGTACCGGCGTCGATGAACGCGGCAAACCGTTCTCGATCGGCAGCCGGAAGGACGACTTGGAAGGCACGGGCATCGGACTCGACGAGACGTAGCGAGGCGGCGGAAGCCGGCGGAAGGATCGTCGTAGGGACCGAAGCAGGATCGGCCGTCGGAGGCGTCGGGAGACCGTCAAGGAAGGTCACCTCGATCGGCGGAAGAACAGGCGGCGTCGTGACGGGAACCGGGGCCGTGATCACCGTCGAGATCGGGGCAAGGATCGATCCGGAGGAACCGGAACCGACCGCGCCCCCTCCACCACCACCGCCTGACGAACAGACGCTCGTCGTGACGGTCGCCGCCGTCGAAGAAACCGTTTCGGTGTTTTCGGCGTTCCGGGCGACAGACAGGAAGCTATAGGTCGTGCCGCAGGTGAGGCCAGTAAGCGTCGTTCCTGCCCACGTGGAGGTCGTTTGCCAGGCGGGCGTGGATGACAGGGCGCCGGTCGCATCGACATATTTTCCGGCCGTGGACGTGTAGAGGACGAATTCCGTGGACGTGGAGTTCCCGTTTGCCGAGAGGGCGACGGAAGCGGTGGTTCCGGAAAGGGCCGTCAGCGACGGAGCGCCCGGAACGGCCGCCAGGGTGCGGAATTCAGCCGTGGTGGAATAGGCGGAATCACCGAAATCGTTGCGCGAGGCGACGCGGGCGCGGTAGCCGAGGTTGGGCAGGAGACCGGAGATCGTCACGGTCGTCGAATCCGGATCGAGAACGCTGACCGTTCCCGGAAAGGTCAACCCAAGAGTTGTCGTCGTATAATCGAAGACGAAGGCGCTTTCCGTATCCGCTAGGTCAGACCAGGAAATAACCGCCGATGTGGCCGTGATGGTGTCGGCGGCCGCGGCCGCGGGAGGCGCAGGAGCCTCACTGGACACCATCCGAATCGCGATCGTTTGGTTGGTGGTGGAAACGGTTTCCGAAGTCGTCGAGGCGCTGAACCCGCCTCCGCCGCTGGCGGCGAATGTGTACGGGTTATATCCCCCGTTCGTGAGGGCGTTTGAGGTGTTAGTGATCGTATACGCGGGTAGCCGCACATATGACGTGTACCCATCCGCTCCAGAAGAGCCAAGGGAAGTCGCATCATCGGCCGCATCTGAAGCGGTCACCGTCGTGCTTGAGACGGCAACTGCGGGAGCCGCAAACCTCGTCAGATACGCGCGAACCCTATACTTAACCAGGAGCGGCTTCGCCAACGCGTCAACCGTACTCGATGCGCGCGTGAAGGACACGTTATCAAGGGTATTCGTCGCCACGGTCGCCGCCTGATAGGCGTCATATAGGACACTGGAGCTCAGCACGCTATCCACGACGCTATTCCCGCCGCCGGAAGCGAACCAAACGCCATATCCATTCCGCGTAGAAGTGACGCCCGTCACGGTAATCCCTCCAGCCTCATCAAGCTTCAGCCCGGCATACGAGGTCGTCGTACGCGTGATGGCCGGAGTCGTCACCCCATTGGTCAAGGTCAATCCTGCACCAGCGACCGTTGCGGATTGGTAGGTGTATACGCCGCCCGAGGCCGTGAAGGCAGAGGTGACAAAGCGACTGGCCGTCAGCATCCCACCGCAGAGAGTGCTGAGCGCACCCCCCGAAGAAGCGACGTCGTTACGGACAAGGGCCGTCAAATGGCCATCCCCCGTGTCCAGAAGCGCGATATTGACATCGCTTGTCGCATCACCCACAAAGGATGCGAAATTCGTTCCGTCTTCGTCATAGATCGTTATCGAACAGCCAGCCGAAACAAGCAAGGTACTGCTTGCCGACACGTCGACGGCGACGCTTGCCTCATCGTAGGCGTCACCCGCGTACGCGAAGCCCATGCGCGTACCTATATACCCGTAACTCGTGGATGAGGCATTCTGAAGCACGAGGCCCGTGACGGCGGAAGAGGTTACGCTCGTCAAGCGAAGGGCGTTTTGATTTGATTGAGCATCGACAACCGTTCCCGCTCCGGCACCCGCGATGGTTAAGCTCGTCGTCGCCGTCGTGGAAGAGACGTAGAATGCCGGATACGTCCCAGCCGCCAATGACAACGTATCTCCGCTGCGAAGGGTGCTGGTGACGAACGTCAGGGCATTCGCGTCGACGGCAGAATAATCGACGGTACCGTCGTCATCAACATAAATGGTTGTGCGCCGGCTTGCAACCGTCGCGCCGATATCATTTGTCCCGCTATAATCAAGGTAATCGCTGAAAGGGGCAATTTCGAGATCGTTCGTCGTATCCGCATCATCCGTGCGCAAGATCGGATTTGTGGTCTTATACCCCGTCCCCTGGGTGACGTTTGAGGCGCTCGCATTCACCAAGGTCGCAGCGAATCCATACACGCCATTATCCGTATTGGTGATGGAAAATGCAGACCCGATTCCGCGGACAAAGCGCAGCCCCGCCCCAGCGCTCGAGCCATAGATCGCATTACGGCTAATATTTGCAGTGATCGAAATCGGACCAGTGTAGCCGTTATCGGTGACATTCATACCGCCGGCATCATCACAGCGTCCGCGAAGGGTGTTATTTCGCATCGTCAGGGACTGACTCCAAGGGACATCAGAAGACGGGGAAACGGTGATAATGGTACAGGTACCTGCCCCGCGAATAGGCGAATCCAGCTTGTTACCGGAAACGTTCACCGTACCGCTGGCATGGACGCCAAGCGTCCCAATGAACGCAGATGGCGGCGTATTCACCATCCGGATCGTGTTTGTGACGAACGTAATGTCCTCGCCCTTCAAGACCACGGCCGTGACGTTCGTGTCGCTCGTGGTCGTGACATAGCTATTGAAGACGTTGTTTCGCACCGTCAGCTGGGAAGAGGAGACCGAGCTCAGGAAATACGCCGCGTTACCGCTACTCAACGTTGAGCGGCCGTACACCGTATTTCCTTCGATCAGCCCATAGCTGCTCGTAGCCGCGATCTCGATGCCACCGACATTCGTGTTGTTCAAGATGGAAAAATGACGCGCCTCCCCCGCAAACCGGATCGTACCTGTCGCGGAAGCGGAAAAGGTATTTCCCGCGATGATAATTCCCGACACCGAAGCACTTGGGCCGACGCGAAGCTCCACGTTCGAGAAGGTACACCCCGTAACCGTTGAGCTTGTGGTAAGAAAAAGCGCATTACTGCCTGTCGGATTTGCCTGGCCGATGACGGCGCCATTGATACACTGCAACGTGGTACTCGCGAACGTTAAAGAAATATTGAACGTTTCCGTTGCGGGGTTATACGGGCTGCCGCCCCCGCCATTCACCTGGATCGTATCGCCCGGACCAGAAAACAGGGCCGCATCAGAAACAGTGGCGTAATCACATCCTGAAGCGCACACGCTCACGGTTGCGGCTTCGGCGGCATGCACACCGGTACACGCCAAGAGCAAGGCGAATATAAATCCAAGGTATTTCATAGCACAGCCGCAGTATACCACACCCGATCTTTGCCCGTTAACCACGATCGGTCCTGACATGAAAAAGCGCCCTCATCTTCACCGTAAGGGCGCTCTCATCATTTACCGTTTGGCCTACTCCTGAACATATCCAAGCACGCGGACCACCGCCCACTGAAACGGATCTTGCGGCTCACGTCGGAATAACGCACGGAACTCGCGAATCCCGGCACGCTCTCGCCCTAATTCACGCGGGAACCGGATGCGGTACAGGAGGGTGTTCCAAGCGAGGTTTTCGGTTGGGTTCTGGTAGTCGGGCGCGTGTCCGAAGACCGTCCGGAAGGTCGCAAGGGCGCGCGTCGATTGACGGCGTTCCTCGGTCAGGTTGCGTGCCTGAGGAACCTGGCCGCGCGCCAAGCGCTCCAAATCAGCCACCGATGGAACGGTCCGCATCGTCTCATAAGCGTCCCGCACGATCGCTCGACGCTCTCCCGCTCCCAGGCGAGCCGTTTCAGGAGTCAAGCCATACGCCACGAAGGTCACAAGACGCTCTTGGGAAGCCGCGTCAAGATTTCTCACCCCGAAGGCACGCGCATCGCGCTGGACATCCGTTCGAGCCCGAGATTCGACTGGCTCATTGCGCACCCCGCCGTTAAAACGAGCGATCACCTGTGCCACGTCATCCGGATTGACGAAGGTGAATCCTTGTGGCGACACCGGGAGCGGCGGGAATTCCTCCGTCGGAGGCGGTACAATTGGAGCCGTCGTGATGGGCGCGGGCGCTTGCGGCAAAAGAACCCCGATCGGCGCTTGAATCGTCGTTGGGACAAAGAGTGCAAGGGCCCCCGCCGCCCCGGCACCGACGGCACCGCCGCCGCTCGAGGGGGGAACCGGAGCCGCATCATCTTCAAGGATCGTGTAGACGGTCGACGTGTTCGATCCAATGACGGCAAACGTCGGGTCGCTGAGCGTGATCGTCAAGGTCTCGGAAGACTCGTACACGCCATCATCCACCACCACGAGCGGGATCGTGGTCGACGTCTGGCCTGCGGAAATGGTCGCCGTCCCCGCCGTAAGCGTGTAGTCAACCCCTCCCCCCGTCGCCGTCCCCGCCGTGACCGCATAGGCGACCGACACGTCCTCGAAGTGCTCCGAGCTTAACAGGATCCGGATCGACGTCGCCGTGACGCTTTCAAGGCCGGAACCGGTTGCCGCCTCAAAGGACAGGAGACGCGTGGCCGTGTCCACCTCAAAGGCGACCGCCCCGGAATTCGCGGTCGCATAGGAAGATCCGGCATCGCTAGAATCAATCGCCTTCACGCGCCAATAATACGAGCCGTCGGCAAGGGTTTGCCCCGACGAACCAACCGAATACGATCCCGATCCGGCCGCTTGCCCAACCTGGAAGGTGCGGGCCCCTTGGGCGGCGAGGGCGGAGGTATAATCAACCACCGGTGTGGCAAAATCGCTTGAATCATCAATCTGGATGCGATATTTGACCGTATCCGCGAGGTCGGAATCGGCCAAGGTGAAGCGCAGGGTCGGGTTTGCCGTCCCTGTCGTAGACCCGTCCGCGAGTGAGGCGGGGCCGAGTGAGGAAGGGACGGAAGGGGTCTGGTTAACGATACGCACATAGACGGTGCCGGCTGTTCCAGCCGTGCTGTTACTACCCGTTCCGGCCGCTCCGGCAGAGGTCGATGAGGTACCCGTGAATGTTAACGCAGACGTCGAGAACGCAATCCGTCCACCTCCCCCGCCGCCACCGCCATTTCCACCATTTGCCCCCGCCCCGCCTTTTGCCGTAATGGTGCCCGATCCGGCGATGGTGGCCGCTGCCAAATTAATGCTCCCCCCGGAACCGCCACCCCCACCCGTATACCCGCGGAAATACCCATCGCCCCCGTCCGCCTTTAGCGTGCCGTTTATCGTTGCCGTGCCCGATATGGAAAGATGGATCACACCGCCTGCAGATGCGCCAAGGCCTGTATACGGCGTGTACCCCCCACCTCCACTCGATCCATACAGAAGCGGATTCGTGGACGAGCCGTACGTCACCGAACTGCCCAGGGTCGCCGCCGAATTTCCGCCCGCCCCCCCATGAGCGGCTCCGCTCCCACCGCCACCGCCATTTCCACCTCCCGTCCCATAACCCGACGTAGAGATCCCACAAACGCCGGTCGTCGTATTCGGCCCATAGCCATTCTCGCCTGCCGACGCGGCAGGGCATCCATGCCCCATGGCATCGATAAGCGAAAGGGAATCCATGGTGAACGCCGTCAGCGACGTCGATGATACGCTCGCCCCAAACGTAGAGCTGACCATACTTAACGCGATCGACCGCGGAATCGTCAGGTACCCTCCAAACGCATCAAACGTACCCGCATCCCCCAGCCTTAACACCATCCCACGCACGGTAAGATCGGAAGAAATGTCGAATGAGGCTCGAGACCCGCTTTGCGTGGCCACAATCGTCGTCGTCACGTTTGTCCACGCTGGGGCCATGACGGTGATCGAGGTTGCCGCAGAGAACGTAAGGGCCGTATTCGTCGTAGAAATGCCGGTTGCGGAGCCAAAATACACGCTTGAAATCGAATTCGCACACGTCCAGCTAACTCCGCTCAAAGCTAACCAGGCAGTCGAAGAAACCGCCAACGTGGACATCGATTCACTACAGCGCAAGTACGCCCCATCAGAAATATCATATCCAGAACGGATATAATCGCCACTGGCTGGAAAATCAAATCCGGACGTAACCGTCACCGTTCCGGCTCCATCATCCGTGTACCGGTCTACGATGAACGTCGTCCCTGTCGCGCCAGCAGATCCGGCACCCTGGGCACTCCCGGCATCCGCCGTCACGGAATCAAGCGAGAACCCCCCGTTCGCGCCGTAATAGACAGCTACGCGACCACCCGCCCCACCTCCGCCCCCGATCGCCCCTCGTCCGCCATTCGCCGAGATGGTTCCGCCGCCCGAAAGGGTTCCCGCGCGGATTAGGATCGAACCACCGGCGCCACCGCCACCACCGTTGTATGAACCGTTATAAATTCCGTTTCCCCCGACCGCAGAAATCGTTCCATCTAGCGTTAACACGCCCGTGGACGTCACATGGACCAACCCGCCACCCGCGCCTCCGAATGCCGTAAAAAAGTATCCCGAACCCGCTCCTGAACCCAAGAACGCAGGAACGAAAGAATTCCCATAGATTGTGGAGCCCCCGGCGACACCGCCCCCAGCCGTACCCGCCGCGGCCGCATGTGATCCACCCCCGCCACCGCCACCGCTGCCACCGCCGCCACGGCCATACCCACCCGTGCGGTAGCCGCATCGCCCCGTCGTGGTATTGACGCCGTACCCGTCATCCCCAAATCCACCCGCCGCTCGGCACCCGCGTTGCGACACGGAAAGGGCCCCACTGACCGTTATATTCCTCGCGGTAATCTTAAGGCCATTGGTGTCTTCGAGGAGGTGCGTCGTCGTCGCGGTCGCCTCGACCACAAAATCATCGGTCGATCCCAAAATCATCTCGCTGCTCGATCCCATCGTCATCGTATATCCGCTCCGCACGGTCACGGTCCCGGATCCTTGCAGGTTCACGGTCCCGATCCAGGTCGTGCTCACATTTCCCTCAATGCTAATCGTGCTGCACGAGCCAGCGTCCACGTATGCCTGGTCAATGACCGTATCGGTCGTGACCGTACAATCTGCCGCATGCGCAAACGTTGGCGCCAGCACCATGCCCGCCAATGCGAGACCCATAACCGTCAGTGCAGCTCGCGCAGGGTTTAGGAAAAACCGCGAAAAGAGCTTCATGACCTGAGGATAGCAAATTCCTCGCGCATCAACAAGACGATTCCCCGCCTTTTTCACCAGATGGCAACGCCTCCGTGTTATCGGATTCTTTCTGTGATCCACTTTTTATCCCTCGCTGAACCCCTAATAACACATCACGTCGCCTATTCCATTACCCCGGACGAACATACGCTCCCCGTGCCGGCCAAAGCGAAAAATCACCCGTCCAACGCGCGAATCCACGTTTCGGATTGGGCATTGGACGGGGCCTGGGCACCAAGTACCAAGAGGC
>CAZIMD010000026.1:8699-16369 GCA_964540365.1 uncultured Gammaproteobacteria bacterium | reverse complement strand
GCAAGGGAGTGTGGGGCCGACTCGAGGACGCGCTGGTGGCGCTCCGGCAGCGGCTCGAGACGCAGCCGCGCGACCGGTCGGTGTACCGCCTCGCCTACGCGCCCCGGCCGGACACGCAGGCGGGGGCGGAGGCGCTCCTGCGGGAGATGAACGCCAAGCTCTCCCAGATCGGGCTGCCGACATACTGATGTCGGTGTGAGGGTGGGGACTGCAAGCATCCGTGCGACCTGCCGGATGTTTTTTCTTGTCGGGTTGCGCTTTCCGTTGCGGATTTCTATGATGGGGGCATATGACCTCTTTCTCCCCTCGTCTGTTCGTGGTCGCGCTGTTCTTGGGTGGGTTCGTGTTTTCCGGATGCGGGGCAGCGCGTGACGTTGAAGTGACGGAGAGAGGGGTGCAGGCGACCGACGTGCGGACGGGGGATGGGGTCGGGTTCGGCGATGATGTGGTGATTCCCGAGACATATCCGGCTGACTTCCCCAAATACCCGGGCGCACGGACGCAAGGGTTCTTGCAGAATGCCGAGGAGGGCACCTATTCCGCGAACCAGCAGACGGGGGATGGCGTCGCGGACGTGAAGGCGTGGGCGGAGCGGGTGATGACGGCGAACGGATACACGAAGACCCTCGACATGGTTGACCCGATGCGCGCAGTCGTCTCGTTTGAGAAGGGCGGAGTAAGGTACCAGGTCCAAGCGGCGCGGGATGAGGCGCGGAGCTTGACGTACATCATCACGGTCCGGAACGGGCGCTAGGCGTGGAAGATCGCTCGGGTGGGAGCGTCCGTTGGCCTGGCGCGCATACGGATGGGCGTCCCGTTGACGATTGGGGTGTGCGTTACGGAACAGGCATGGCCATCGGGGTGCCTGGTGTCCGGAAGTTCCTTACGATGTTTGGGATATCTCCCAGAGGCCGTCGAACAGGGTGAGAAGGAGGCCTTGGACCGCGGGGGAATCGATGAGGATGGCGGAAGGGAGCGGGGCGTCCGTGAGGATAAGCGCCTTCGCGTCGAAGAGGATCAGCATTGAGGTGAAGCGCCCTTCGAGTGCCGGGGGGAGATAGCGGGGAGCGCGTTGGGCGCGTTGTTCGGGGGAGGGGGTACCGTGTTTGGGGCTGCGTTCCCAGAGCGTGCGCGCTTGGATGCCACGTTCAGCCCGTGTGCGGAGGTACGTCTGTTGGAAAGCGCGATCCAGGCTGCGGATCGTGTTTTTGTAGGGGGCGATGACGGACCAGCGGCGGGTTTTGCAATAGAGTGCCTCATCGAGGGCGGTCTTGACGCCTTCGGGGCCTTCGTAGTGGAGGACGCGGAGGCCTGGGAGCATGGCGGTGGGGGTGTGCCGGAGGGTTTCGAGCCAAGGGAGGAGCGTGGTTTTTTCGTGTTCAAGGCGTGCCGCTTTTTGGTCCAGGAGGCGTACGAGGTTGGCGGGGTCGGCCATGGTGTAGCGTTGCTTACGTTGCGTGCCGGTGGATGCGACGAGGCCGCGTCCGGCGAGTTGTTGGAGGGCGTAGTAGGTGGTAGGGCGCTTGAGGTTGGCGAGACGGCTAAGGTCGCGGGCGCTCGAGCCGGGGGCGCGAAGGCCGGCCAAGTATAAAGCCGCTTCGGCGGGCGAGAGGCCGAGGTCGTTGAGCCGTTTTAAGGGGTCTGGAATGGCGGAGGTGGGGGAACGCATGCGTTTTGCGAAATATGTATGAAAAGAAAATATACTTAATTTATACAGTAATTAGCTGAAAAAATCAACATTCAGCCATCATTTATACACACATATACACAAGATATCCTAGTGCGCCTATGCTTTCCCCAGATGGGAACGGGTCCCATCTGCACGGAGGTAGAGGCCATGGAAACGCTCTTTTACATCATCACCGGTGGGACGTTCGTGGATGTCGCGCCGCACTTCTCGCTGGCGGCACCGGCCTTCGGCACGGTGGGCCGGGACCTGGAGCCGCGGCTCACGGCGGCGCTCGCGCAGGAGGGGTGGGCCGATACGCGGGTGATCCGGATCCGCACCCGGCTGGCGCTCGGGGAAGGGGAGCGGACGCCCGACGAATGGGCGGCGCTCAACCAGGCCGGGCTCACGGACCTCCGGACCAACGCCGATCTCGGACGCCTCATCGATGCGCTCGTCGGCGATCCGCGGACGAAGGGGATGGTGCTGCCGGTGGCGGTGTGCGATTTCGAACCGCGGCGGCTGACGGCGGCTGGGGGTGACGAGCGGACGGCCTTCGGGCGCGTGGGTCCGCGACGCCTGTCGTCGCGCGAGACGTATACGCTCGAACTGGCGGCGGGGGAGAAGTTCCTTGCGCGGGTGCGGCGCGAGCGGAAGGACCTCTTTCTCGTCTCGTTCAAGACGACGGCGGGAGAGACCGAGGATGGGCAGTACCTGGCGGGGCTCGAGCTGCTGAAGCGGACCTCGAGCAACCTCGTGCTCGCGAATGACCTCGAGACGCGGACGAACCTGGTGCTCACGCCCGAGCAGGCCCGCTACCATGTGACGACCGATCGGCAGGAGGCGCTGCGCGGCCTCGCGGAAATGGTGGCGGCGCGCGCGAAACTCCGCTTCACGCGGGCGACGGTGGTGCCGGGGGAGGCGATTCCCTGGCGATCGGAGGCGGTGCCGGAGGCGCTGCGGGCGGTCGTGGACCACTGCATCGCCCGGGGCGCGTACAAGCCGTTCCTGGGGGCGACGGTGGGGCATTTCGCGGTGCGGGGGCCGGACGGGCTCATCTACACCTCCCGGCGCAAGACGGACTTCAACCGACTCGACGCGATCGGCCTCGTGGCCATCGAGCCGCGTGGGGCGGACACGGTGATCGCATACGGGGCCAAGCCCTCCGTGGGCGGACAGAGCCAGCGGGTGATCTTCACGGCGCACCCCGAGCTCGACTGCATCGTGCATTTCCACTGCCCGCTGCGGCCGGGGGTGCGGCTGTCGACGCGGACGCAGCGGCCGTACGAGTGCGGTTCGCACGAATGTGGCGAGAACACGAATGCCGGACTGGAGCGGTTCGGGCGCATCCACGCGGTGATGCTCGACAAGCACGGGCCGAACGTCGTGTTCCCGCGCGACATCGATCCGCAGGAGGTGATCGCCTTCATCGAGGCGCGCTTCGACCTCGAGGCGAGCACGGATGGGTTGCCGAAGCGGACGCGGCGGCCCGAATGGGGGATGGGGACGTCTGCCTGACCGAGCTGGGCTCGGTTTTTTCGTATAGAAAAGACCGCTCGGCGGGGGCCGGCGGTCAGGGCTTGGGGCGGATGTAGGTCGTGAAGTGGCGGATCGAGAGGCTCGACTCCCACACCTTGCCGGTCTCGATGACCATGATGCGAAGAGAGGGTGAGCCCCAATAGCCTCGAACTCGCTCGAGAACGCGGATCTCGAAGGGTTTGCCGTAGAGCCCGCGCGGAATGAGCTCAGAGGGGAATCCGTTCGCGATGGCGTCCTTGCCCACGACCCAGATCTCGCCAGGTTTGGGCATGAACGGGTGCCAGAATTCGTCGGCGCCGGGGATCCACTGGCCAATGAGGGGGATGGCGTGAGTGTCGGGGGTGGCGACAAGCTCGCGTCTTCCAACCGCTTCGTTCTTGAGGAGCTCCGGGACGGCCTCTCCGATGCGGGGTTCGCTGCTGGAGGCGAGGAGGTCGCCGCGGCCGTAGCGGATTCCGCTGCGGATCTCGCAGATGTTTGGTTCGATCCGGTATACGTGGCAGTAGTACCGGGTATGGAAGAACCGCTTCCAGAGTCCCATGAGCGTCAGCATGGTCGCGTCCTTTCTGATGTGTGCGGCTGTTTTCGGTAGCAACGCATTATAGCGTAAAAAACGTGGTTCGTCAACCTCCTGAAAAACGCTTTTCCTTAGCCGAAAATACGTCTTGCACGGGGGTGTGCGGAGGCCTTCGGGTCGCTGACGGGACCTCGTCAAGCCCCTCAAATCCCTTGACAAAAACCCTATTCTGTGGGACCGTCGACGCACCGTTGCCAAGCGTGGTAACGCCCTGTTTCGAAGGAGATTCGAAGGAAGAAAGGACGGGAATCATGGGAATCATCGGAATCGTGGCCATAGGAGCCGCTGTGGCGCTGTTCTTCGGGTGGTGGATGCGTCGTCCCGACCCCGCGCCCGCCAACAAGGTCAAGGGGGGCGTGGATCCGTCCGTACTGCTCGCGCTCAAGGCGGCGATGCTGACGGAAGAGATCGCGCAGACCAGGCAGACCCTCGACCAGGAGATCGAGGTGCTCGCTCAGGGCAGGCTGCCGGCTGATGCCGAGATGGGCATCTCCCCGGCGGGCTCGGTATCCAAGGAAGATGGTGCGTTGGACGAGCTTCGGACGTTCCTCAAGGACCCCCTCCGCGCGCGCCCGATCCCGTTTCGCGCCGAGGTGGTCCGGGCACAGAAGGAGAAGCTCCTCTCCAGGATCCAGCATGAGTGGACGGTCTTCGCCGGCCTCCAGCAGCGGTATGAGCGGGAACGGCGCTCGAACGCGGCGGCGGGGGCGCTGGTCCAGCTGGGGCTCATCACTGACCTGCACCAGGAGCTGGAAGGCTTGCGTCAGCAGCTCGACGTGGACGCGCTGCACGAGCTGGTCGTCCGCAACCACGACAAGGTCCTCGTCAATCGCGAGGCGGTGCAGGAGCAGATCGCCCGTTCCCGGATGGAACTCGAGCGACAAAAGGACGTCGATGTCATCGACCTCGCGCGAGCGAAGGCGGCGTTTGCCGGCCAGCTCGACCTGTTCGACCTGCAGACCCTCCGCGAGGAAGACTGGAGCGGCGCGGCAAACGCAGCCGGCAGGGCGATGCGCGAGATCCGCCAGATCGCGGAGCGCATCAAGCTCCAGCCGCAGGAACGCCGCGCCCTCATCGCCGAGATGGCACTGTTCGATGTCTGGGTCGCGGGCCTGCGCCGGTTCGTCGTCGAGGTCGTCGCGCAGGGGTACGTTCCGAGTGCCGGTTCCGCTGAAGCCGTGCTTGCGCCGTTCGAGCGGCGGTACGAGGCCTGGAAGGGCCAATGCATGGAGCGGGTGGAGCTTTTCGGGAACGAGCGGGAGGAACTGCAGAAGTTCTTCCAAGACCTCTGTGCGCTCGGGCAGCACGTCGGCATCTGGATCTTTCGGCAGGAACGGGACGCGTATCGGGTCAGGCTCGCAGAGGGCGCCTGGAAGCTGGAAGCCTCGTGCCGGCTGCTCCGCAGCCGATGGGCGAAGGAGAGTCGGGGGATCGACGTCGTCCGTGAGGGTCTGCTCGAACAGGCGGCGAAGCTGCAGGCGGATATCCGGACGTATCAGCTGGGGGGCCTCTCGCGATTCTGCGCCGGCCCGCTTCCGCCGACCGAAGCGGATCTCAGGCCGTACTTCGAGCCGTTCCGGGGGCTCATGGAACGGCTGGAGCGGCTGCATGATGTCGTGCGGGACGAGGTTTCGCACCTGCGGCCGAGGACGGGGATGTGCGAGGCGGCCACGGTCGCGTAGATGTGGGCGCTGGCGCTCCGAGGACCTCTCGGGGCGCTTTTTTGTTGGCGTGGTATACTGGCGGAAGTCGCCTATGTCCATGAACGAGCGCGTATATCTTGATCCGAACCAAGCGCGGCAGTTGTTGTACGATCTTCGGAAGCGTGAAAAGCCTGAGCAGACGAAGCAGGGGGGCGAATCTTCGCCTTCGGTACGGGCTGTTCGTGAAATCGGGGCACGCGCATCCCAAGCGGTAGAAGGCTTGATGACCGCGTATGAGGGGCCACCGGAAAGGGGGGAGGGGAATCGCCTTGAGCCCGGCCAATCGGGGCGGTTCCTCCGTGAAACGGATGCGCAAGGAAACGTGCGTTTTAGACCGGTTGATTCGACGTCCCCTGAGGCGTTGGAAGCGCAGTTGAAGGCGGCAAACGATCGCGGGCGGCGTCTTGCCGAAAACTATAATCGAGCCCTAATGGATGTGGCGAATGCCGATGACGAGATCCAGAAGCTGCGAGCGACGCAACGGGAAATCGCGGAACAGGGGGATGCCTATACGGATCAGGCCTTGGTTCAAAGCGCGAAGCAGGTTGCCGAAGACCTCGATGGGTGGATGAACTGGCGGAAGGTCCGAAGCGAAGCCGTGGCGAACTACTCCCGCGAATTTAGCCAAAACAACGTGCGCGCCGAGGCGATCCGCGAGATTGGGCAGGCTAAGGAGCGGCAAGCGCAGCTGCCTAGGATGCGTGAGGAGTACCAGGCGCTCTTCCAGAAGAGCGAGGAGTATTGGGAGCAGCTACAGGCGATCGAGGCGGCTTCCGTGGAGCTGCAGGATCGGCTAGCGAAAGCGATGGCTGAGGAAGCGGCAAGGACGTATGTGACGGCCGCTCCAAAGGCGCCGAAACGCGGGAACTTGTGGTCCATCTTCCGGCGGCTTCGCGGGGATACCGGCGTCGAGGCGCGCCGTCCGGAATATGGCGCCCAAAAAACAGAACCGACGGAAGAGGTGAGGGACCTGCTGACCCAGATCGCGGATAATAACGCACGGGCGGAAACGATCGCCCAGGCGAAGACGGCGAACGACGTGCGCCTGCGGGCGTTGGATGACCAAATCCGTGAGATCGAGCATCCGACCGTGCGGAAGGCGGCGTAGCCATCGGGAAGAAAAAAACCGAGGAGGACTCGGCAGCCGAGCGAAGCTCGGTTTTTTCGTCCCCACGCTCAGAGGGGCCGGCAGGCCATGTACCGCAGGAGTGGGCAGTCCTCCTCGTGAACGCAGCTGTTCGTGGGGATGAAGAAGGCAGGATCGTAACTGCCGCCGTGGGGTTCGTAGCAGGCTCGGGCGGGCGGCTGTTCGGTTTGGGTCCCTTCCGCGGCGACCTTCCAGACCTGGAGCTCGCCGTGGAGTGCCGGGAAGCGGCCCATGGCATCGGTCGAGATGGCGGAAAGCCGTTGCCCGTCCGGGTACTGGCTCAGGAGCTCGAAGAGCGGGGCGTATGCCGGCGGCAGGGCCACCAGGGCGCTCACGGTCCACGGCTGTGCCGCCATGGGTGCTACCGCGCGGAGGAGCTCGCGCGTCCCGTCCAGGGTGGGCAGGTTGAGCTGGACCCGGGTGGCTCGTGCACGGGCGATCGGCAGATCCGAGTGGGCGGGGCTCGGCGTCTTGTAGCAGAGGTGCCACACGGTCATGCCGTCGTTGGCACGGGCGTAGGCCATCTCAGCGGACATGGGGAGACGGCGTCCGTGGCAGGTCGAGGGAGCGAGCAGGACGGCGAACGGCTCGTTGGGCCGCATCGGGATGTCCGGACGCGGAGCCGCATCCGTTTCGGACGGTCGGTCCGTACCGGCATCGCCCACGCAGGCGTTGGCGCGCGGCTCGATGGCGGCCACGGCGCTGCACATCAGGGGCGGATTGAGGGGGCGGACGCGGGCATCCGCCGCGCCCACGGTCGCGTCACGGGCATCCGTGGGTGCGGCTTCCGCGCTCGGCACAGGCTCTGCCCAGGCGTTGTGCGGCGAGCAGCCGGGGGCGAGCAGGAGGGCGATGAGGAGAGCGCTGCAGGCGAGGGCGAGACGATGGCTGGGCATGGGATCCTCCGTGGTCGTGGCGAATGGGCGCCAGACCTCCCACCCCGTTCCCTAAACCAAACAGCCCTGTCAAGGCTGCTGATTTTTTGCGTGAATATACGCCATTTTTTCTTTAAAGTAGGCGTCCATCTGATCGTAGTAC
>CAZIMD010000026.1:5334-8599 GCA_964540365.1 uncultured Gammaproteobacteria bacterium | reverse complement strand
GCTCACGGGAAAACGGGGGATCGCCACGGTCCTCAAACAAGGGTTCGCCCGAAGGCGCGTCCTTTGCGGTTTCGACTTCTTGGGCTTCGAGCAGGCCCTTTTCGACGTCGTGGAGCGCTTCTTGGATACGCATGAGTTCGCCGACGAGGGTTTTAAGCCGGACGCGGGCTTCTTCGGGTACCGATTGGCCGTTCAGCGGGTGCTTGGCGTCGGATGGGTCGAGGGTTTTGGCGATCCCCTCAAGTTTTTTTGAGAGCGCCAAGAGCTTCTGGAGGTTTTCGCCGCGCAGCGGGTCTTCGGGAGGGCGTCGGGGCCCGAGGGCGTCGTCATCGAATTCCTTCAGGAGGTCGTCAAAGGGCGAAGTGGTGGCCATACGTT
Organism: uncultured Gammaproteobacteria bacterium; assembly: GCA_964540365.1. Classification (GTDB taxonomy): domain Bacteria; phylum Patescibacteriota; class Patescibacteriia; order 2-12-FULL-60-25; family 2-12-FULL-60-25; genus JAGOUA01. The sequence goes on along the minus strand of CAZIMD010000026.1, from coordinate 8,221 downwards.
ACTGCCATGATACACGACTTTCAGCGTACCGGCTCGCGCGCATGTGGTATCATGTGCGCATGTCGCAACACGAGGCCCAGGAACAGCTGAAAGAGATTGAAGGCGTTCTTGATGGATTGGAAAAGGAGGCGAAAGCGGCCATCTCCTTTGCGATTGATGCCATTTCGGCAGGCGAGATTGAGGAGATCCGCCGGAAGATCGCCGCCATCGAGCCTTAGGCGTGGCCGTGCACGATGGGTACGCCCGGATCGCGGACGGAAAATAGCGTGCGCAGGCTGCTCGGCGTGAGCGTGCGTGTCACGACGAGCGCAATGACGTAGACGAGGCCGCTCATGAAGATGCCGACGACCAGCGGGAACCCACGGAAATATCCGCTCGCGATCCACATGAGGAGCGTCGAAGCCGTCGCCCCGACAAGGAGCCGGAACGACGGGCGGAAGCGGACATAGCCCCAGACCGTGAGCGTCGAGCCGACGAGGATCAGCGTTTCGGAGGCGACCGTGAGCCAGGCGGCGGAGAGCGCGCCGAAACGAGGGATCAGCAGGAGGTATCCCGCAAGGGTGAACACGGCCGTGAACGCGTACAGGGGCAGCATCCGGCGTTGTGCCTGGAGGGCGACGATGGCGTAGGAAAACACGGTATTGAAATAGATCGAGGCGACGGCGAACACGAGGACGCGGGCGAGTAGGCCGGCTTCGGAAAAGTCGGGTCCGGAGATCCAGACGAGGGTGCGCTCGCCGAATCGGCTAATCCCGACGATGAGGGGAAGCGTCAAAAGAATCATGACATCAAGCGATCGCGAAATGAGCTGCGATAGGTCAACGAGGCGGCGGTCGCGCCAGGCTTTCGAGAGGATCGGCAAAAGCAGTCCCGCATACAGGAAGGGGATGCTGATGAGGACCTCAAGCATGCGGTAGGCGGCCCCGTACCAGCCGACTTCCGCTTGGGGCCGATAATATTGCAGGACGAGCGTGTCCGCCTTGTAGTAGATGAGGTTGAGGGCGATCGAGAGCCCGATCGGCCAGGATCGCTTGAGGACCATGACCCAAAATGAGGGGTCCCAATTCCACGCCAGGGGCAAGAAACGGCGGACGGACCAGGCGTTAATGGCAAAGACGACGCCCGACGAGGCGGAAATGACCCAGCATTGCGCGATCAGGCCCCAACCAAAGACGGGGGCGAGCAGGAGGCCGGCGATATTGACGAGGCGGCCGATGTTTTCGGCAAGGGACGAAAAGCCCAAGCGCAATCGTTGTTGTTGAACGCCGATGAGGATCTGTTGCAGGTTCGGAAACACGAAGGAAAGCGAAAGCGCGATCACGGCGAGCTTGATCTCCCAGGGGAATGGCCAGGCGAGGGCGACGAGAGGCGCAATCAACAGAAGAACGACCGCCGACATCAGCAGGCGAAGCGTAAAAATGGCGGAGAACGCGCGTTTTTGGAAGGTCTCGTCATCGGCGTGCTCGCCGAGGAGTGCGGGGAACGTGACGTTGATGCCGACGTCCATGAGGAGGGAAAAGATCTGCAGGAACGCGTTCGCGGCCGAATATGCGCCGAACCCTTCGGCCCCGAGCGTACGCGTCATGAGGCTGATGATCACGATCCCTGTGAGCGTGGAGGCGACCTTGCCGCCGATCTGGATGACGGTGTTGAGGGCGAGGGCCCGGGCGATGGACATGGGGCGAGTGTATCGGATTTGCCGGCGGTGTGCTACGCTCGAAGAAATGACGCGCTCTCGCTCTTTTGCGTTCTTTCGGCGAGTCGTCCTGCTCGGGATGGCGATCCTTTTGGCCGTGCCTGTTTCCGGGGGTGGTGTCCCTACGGCAGAAGCGGCGGTCTGGCGCGGATATGATGCGCGGGTGTTGGAGGTAAAAGCCCCGTCCAGCTTGGCCCCGGGGGAGCGGGCCGAGGTCAGCGTCCGTTTGCGGAATACGGGGGACAAGGCCTGGCGCAGTGATGTGCGCGATTACGTTTCGCTTTACCATTGGGACCCCGTGCGGAAGACGGAGGTCGCTTCGCCGCTTGCGGATGCCAGTTGGAACGGGGTGCACCGTCCCGTGCGCCTGACGGGTGCCGGGATCGGGAAGGGGGGCGAGACGACCCTGCGATTTTTCGTGAAGGCTCCGGCGACTCCCGGAACCTATACGGGCGAGTTTATCTTGGCCGCAGAAGATGTCGCATGGATAAAGGAAAGCCGGTTTCAGGTGACCGTTCGGGTCACGGGAACGGGGTCCGTCGCAACACCGACCCCAGCCATACCCGCTGCGCCTGCGGCGACGACCCCGACGGCGTCCGTGGCCGCGTATCCCGAAGATGCCACGGGTCGGCTCGCCGCCCGGGTGACCAATGGGGGCGGGGTTTCCTGGAATGTCGAGGCGGGTCAGGACGTTTCCGTGCGTTTTTCATATCAGAACACGGGTGAAGTGCCGTGGGAGATGGGGGGTGAGGACGCCGTGCGCCTGGTTCCGCTTGATGCGGACGGACGGCTCCGGTCGAGCGGGTTTTGGCATCCACAGTGGTCCGCGCGCGATCAGGTGGCGCCTCTTGCGGGGCATATCAGCCTTGGCGGAGATGCAAATTTCAGCCTCACGTTGCGCGCTCCAGAGACGCCAGGCTCATACCGTGAGCGGTTTGCGTTAGTGACAGCCTCAGGGAAGCGGGTTGCCGGTTCGGTGATCGAATTGCCGATCACCGTCACGCCTGGCACGGGATTCGTCGCTACTGACGTGAGCGACTTGCAGGCAGATGCGGGAACGGCCAACCCGACGCCCGCCCAGAACCTGCCGAGTGTTCAGCTGCCCGGGAACGATGGTTCATTGGTCGCCGTACCCTTTTTGCGCTCGGCTCAAGAGGTCAACCTGCTGGGCAACGGTCGCCAGCAGCTCAC
>CAZIMD010000026.1:0-5234 GCA_964540365.1 uncultured Gammaproteobacteria bacterium | reverse complement strand
TCCACCTGGATTTCCAATGCGACCGATAACAAGTTCCGGACACAGCTTGAGTTGCGCCTATCCCGTGACGGGAACCAGTTGTGGGTGATCAACGAGCTGCCGATCGAGTGGTATCTGAAGGGGATCGCGGAAACATCGAACAGCAGTCCGGCAGAATTTCAGCGGACGCTCCTCGTGGCGGCCCGCACCTATGCGATGTACCACGTCAATCGTGGAGGGACGAAGCATGCGAACGAGTATTTCACCGTAGACGCGACGCTGGACCAGCTCTATCGCGGCTATGCCATCGAGCAGCGCGCGCCGACGATCTCGGCGGCGGTTGATGCGACGCGGGCGCAAATCGTGACCTACGGCGGCCGGTTGGCGATCACGCCGTATTTCTCGCGTTCTGATGGTCGAACGCGCTCTTGGGGCGAGGTGTGGGCGGGTGGGTCGAGCTATCCGTGGCTCGTCGGCGTGCCGGTTCCGCAGGACCAGGGACGGACTCTGTGGGGGCACGGGGTGGGGATGTCGGCAACGGGAGCGCTCGCGATGGCAAACGAGGGGAGGAGATACGACCAGATCCTGAAATACTTCTATACGGGGATTGAGATCTTGCGGGTGTACCAATAATAAAGACGGGCCCAGGTGGACCCGTCTTTATTATTGGTAGGCCTATTCCATCGTTCAGCTAATCACCTTATCGATCAATCCGTATTTCTGCGCCGCCTGCGCATCCATGAAATTGTCGCGCTCGGTGTCGTTCTCGATAGTCTTCAACGGCTGTCCGGTGTGCTTGGCAAGCATCTTGTTTAGGCTGGCCTTCATCTGCAGGATGCGTTCGGCGTGGATCTGGATGTCGGTCGCTTGGCCTTGGAATCCGCCGAGGACCTGGTGGATCATGATTTCGGCGTTCGGTAGGGCAAACCGCTTGCCGGGCGCGCCTCCCGCCAGCAGGACGGCGCCCATGGAGGCGGCCATGCCGATGCAGATGGTCTGGACCGCCGGCTTCACGTACTGCATGGCGTCATAGATCGCGAGGCCGGCCGTGACGGAACCGCCGGGGGAGTTGATGTAGAGCTTGATGTCTTTTTCGCTGTCCTGGCTTTCCAGAAAGAGCAACTGTGCGACGATGACGTTCGCGATCTCGTCGTCGACGGCCGTGCCGAGCATGATGATGCGGTCCTTCAGGAGGCGCGAGTAGATGTCATATGCGCGTTCGCCTTGGGCGGTCTTTTCAATCACCGTAGGGATTAGCCAATTCTTGGGGGGTTGGAGGTTGGTGAGGGAGTACGGGTTCATACGCAAACGAGCATACAGGAGGGGGTATTAGCAGTCAAACAACGAGAGTGCTAATACGCATACCCTCCACACCGGCAACTGCTTCATCCAGGCGTTTCCCGTGCCGACAAAATAGATGGCGTGCCGGGATGTCGATCGCGGGTCATCTATCGCGGGTTTTTCTCGATGAGTTCGACCGTTCCGTCCGCTCGCTTCTTCAGCGCTCCCGGAACCGTAAACCCGGCCGCTTTCTTGTGTCCGCCCCCGCCTAGCGCTTGGCAGAATTTCGAAATATCCCGCTTGGTGCTGCGGACGGAGCCCTTGATGAGGCCGTCCGCGGTCTCTTTCAGGACCATGATCGCTTCCGCGTCGCCGCAGGTGGCGTTGAGCATGTTCGAGAGGCCGTTGGTGGCCTCCTCGTCTTTGACGGCGGCATAATCCTCGGCGAAAAAGTATGTCGTTGCCATGTCTAAGGCCGGGTCCTTCTTGAGCCTGGCAAGGGCCTTGCCCCAGAGGTGGAAACTCTCGACGCTTTGGCGGGAGAGGGTGGATTGCATGATCTCTTGGTAGCGGGCGCCTAGGCGCAAGAGGTCGCTCGCCATGGCGAGGCTTTCGGCGGTGGTGCCTGAGTTGCCGAAGGCGCCGGTGTCCGTGAGGAGGCCCGCAAGCAGGGAGCTGGCGAGATCCGGCGTGAGGCGGATCCCGTGTTCCTTGAAGCAACGGTAGAGGACCTGCGTCGTCGCGCTCGCATCCGTCTGGACGATGTTGAGGTGGCCATAGCGCGTGTTCGTCGCGTGGTGGTCGATGTCGACGAGCGTGTAGCCGGCTGGCGTATGGGGAAGGTGTTCCTTGATTCCCGCATGCGACAGATCGCCCGCATCGTGGAGGATGATCAGGTCCCAAGGTTCGAGAAACACGCGCGGATCATTTTTGACCTGCAGGATGGCGTTCAGACAAAGCAGCGACGGGGGCGTGCGTTCTTGGCAAAAGGCGCTGAGCTGGAGGTGCGGATAGTCTCGGGCAAGCCATTGGTAACTCGCCGTGGTCGAGCCGAGGCTGTCCCCATCGGGACGACCGTCAGACACCAAAAGGACGCGTTTGGCGACGCGTAGGCGGTCAAGGAGCTGAATGAACCCGGGGTCGCGCATGGCCTACATCTCGCCGTTGGCGCGCAAGTGGTTGAGGGTCTTTTCGATGTCGGCGGCGTTGGCTTCGGTGTGGTCGAACCCGAAGTGCAGATCGGGGATGCGGCGTAGGCGGAGGGATTCGGCGAGGCCGTCCTTGAGTTCGTGGTCCATGTCCTTGAGGGTCTTCAGGACCGCTTCTTCCATCGCGGTAGGCATCACAGAGAGCGTAAACGAAGCATGGGCCGTGTTGGCGGTCATTTTGGCACGAAGAACCGTCACGAAAGCCCCAACGGGGAATTCGATGCGTTCGGCAAAAAGATTGGCCATGGCTTGGCGGAGGTGTTCGAAGCCGGCGTCCATGCGGAGGGACATATACCCATATACTGCGTAAAAAGGGTTTTTTTAGCAAGGGAAAGAAAAAAAGATGGGGCTGGCGCCCCATGGCCGGCCTTTTCCGCCAGGACGGGTCGGTCCCCGGGGCAGAGGCCTCTTTTTCCGGGCCTGAACTCGCTGCTTGTTCCGGGGATGGATGGCTCACACAGCAGGCCCGGAAAAAGAGGCCTCTGCCCCGGGGACCTACGGGAGAAGGGAAAGGATTAAAGAGAAAAATAGATAAAGACTCGTATGAGGTAAGCCCTTATGGCTTGACGATTCGGGTGTTTTCGTGTAAAAACAGCACCCGTCTCAACGTAGGGTAGAGGGGCTCTGGAGGGTGAAACGCATGGACGGTCGATTCGGTTTGGGGCGTGCGGTGCGGATTTTGTTGTCGTGTCGCGATGGGGCGGCTTCGGCGCGGTTCTATGGGGCGCTGTTGGGGGTTGTGTTCGTGAGGCTCGACGACGGTGCGTGGCGGACCGAGGCGCTCGGTGGGATGGAGCTGGTTCAGTGCCCTCCGGAGCGCGTGCCGTGCGGGGTGTCGGGATACGAGTTCGGGGTGGAAGATCCCGCCGCCGCGCTGGCGCGTCTCGAGGAGTGGGGCTATGCGTGCCTCGATCGCTCCCCGAACGTGTTCCGTGATCCAGACGGGCGCGATATCCGTGTCGTCGCGGCGCAAATGGAGGAGGGGGCCTGACCTTCGTAGCGATGCGAGGGGTTTTTATTTGCTTGCAGGCCTAGGCGGTTGCATTGAGGCGATCGGGGTCATTGGGTGACCGGATGCGTTTCGTGGTTTCCATGATTGAGGGGAGGGGTTGGCGATTTTTTTGAAGCGGTCCACCTTCGCTCCATATGTGTCAAGGCATCCAAGAAGCGTGGCGAGAGCCTGCTGTAACCCAGCGGCGGGTCGCTCCAGCAAGCGAATGCCGTGCTTGTCGCGTAAGAGCCGAAACCAGAGCAGTGCTCGCCAGGTGGCATCTCGCTCGATGGAGCGGAGCGGGTAGCTGACCACATCCTTCAGGCGTTTCAATTGGTCCGAATCAAGCGCGACAGTATTTCCACGATATAGATTGGATTTCTCCGTGAGGAGGGCGTATTTTTCCTCCTTCAGCCTGGCGATCGCCTCCACCGTTCCTTGGAGGGTGTCAAAAAACCGCTTGAACGGCCCCTCCGTCCTTCCGATTTCAATGGATAGGACAAGCTCCCCGCGACGCGTGTTCATGAAGGGGCGCGTCATCGTGCCTTCCTGGTCGTCATATTCGATTTCCCCGACCCATTTCGCCGCAGCGGCAGGCAGCCCTTTTAACCAGCCGATGAAGTCAACCAGGTCTGTTTTGTAGATGGGGGATTCGGTGAGGCGGATCCCAAACGGACTGAGGTCGGCCTGTATTGCGGTTTTTTCCTCTTCGGTAAGCGGGGCGCGGTCACCCGATGAGGGCCGTTCGTCGAGACGCGCCACCGCTGTCTCGAGGTTTGCGATCGCTCCCGGCAATGCGCTTCGGAGCAGGCGATCGCAGCCGTCGATGCTTTCAATGATTTTCGTGTCTAAGCCGATCAGGCGGGTTTCATGGGAACGAATCGCTTCCCTGGATTTCTTGATTCGGCGCTCCATGGCGGCATAGGCCTCTTCGAAGGCGTCGATACCCTCGCGTTCGCCTTCCAGTTCTGGGCAGAGATCGATGATTTCCCTGGCAAGACCGAACGGGAGCCTATTGAAAGAGTACAGGCACTTCTCCGTAAGGCTGTTTTTTCCTGCGGATGTATACGGCATCAGCTTTCGCGTGTGGGCATCGAGCTCTTGCGTGGAGTGCCCCGCCTCATGGAAGAGGACCGCCAGGTCGACGTCGCTCTCGAGCGGCGGGCAAGTGAGGTAGAGGGAGGAGCGTTTTGTCCCGTGGGCGGGTTTTTTTGGATCCATCGCTTCCGGGTCGAAATCGCTCATGTGGTGATAGTTCTCCAGCCGTTCTTCGCTCATGAAGACGCGGGTGCCGCTCGGGCAGATCAGTTGCAGCAAATCGATGCTTTGTCCGGTTGAATTGGACCAGGCGCGGAGCGAAACGATCTTCCTTAGCCGCAGTGCCCGATCCTCGTCCGTGAGCAAATCCTCATCGCTCGGGCTCAAGGACTCCGTTTCGAACAGAACGAAACTTTCGCCGATGTGGCGCTCATGCCGTTGCCTCCGTGAGAGCTCCGGGAAAGGTCTGGATGTCTCGTTGCGCATGGCAGCGTGTCCCATGCCGCCTACGATATCACGCCCGTTGCCCTCCCCTCCAGAACCGGATAGCATACCCCCATGCGCCTGAAGCGGCTCGAAATCCAGGGCTTCAAGACCTTCGCCCAGAGGACGGTTTTTGCCTTTGTTGAGCCAACGGATGGGTCTGGCGGGCTGACGGTGGTGGTGGGGCCGAACGGGTCGGGGAAATCGAATGCGGCGGATGCGATCCGTTGGGTCATGGGGGAGCAGAGCTTGCG
>CAZIMD010000025.1:0-16782 GCA_964540365.1 uncultured Gammaproteobacteria bacterium | reverse complement strand
CCCGCCGGGGACCTACAGGGGAGGGGAAAGAATCAAATAAAAAGAAAAAAGAGGGATCGGACGAGATCGGAACGAAAAATCCGCGCGTGGCGGATTTTTCTTATTTGGCCTTCGCTTTCGCGGGAGGGTATTTCTCCAATTCGTCTTTCAGGTAGGGCGCGGTGAGGGTTTTTGTTTTCGCGACCTGCTCGGGCGTGCCTTGCGCGACGAGTTGGCCGCCGCGGATGCCGCCGTCGGGACCGATCTCGATGATCCAGTCGGCCATGCGGAGGATGTCGAGGTTGTGCTCGATGACCAGGATCGTGTTGCCACGGTCGACGAGGGCATTCAGGACGACGAGAAGGCGCTTGATGTCCTCGAAATGAAGGCCCGTGGTGGGTTCATCGAGGATGTAGAGGGTCTTGCCCGTGCCGCGGCGGGCGAGTTCGGTGGCGAGCTTGACGCGCTGGGCCTCACCACCGGACAGGGTGGTGGCGGATTGGCCGAGGCGGACGTAACCGAGGCCGACCTCATAGAGGATCGAGAGCTTTTCGTAGATGGCGGGCTGGTCGACGAAGAAGCGGCGCGCCTCTTCGACGGTCATGTCGAGGACGTCGGCGATGGTCTTGCCGCGCCACAGGATCTCGAGCGCCTCGCTGTTGTAGCGCTTGCCATGGCATTCCGTGCAGTCGACGTAGACGTCGGGGAGGAACTGCATCGAGATTTGGATGGAGCCGTCGCCGCTACAGGCTTCACAGCGGCCGCCGCCTTTGACGTTGAAGGAGAACTTGCCGGCGTCAAAGCCGCGGGCCTTGGCCTCGGGGATCTCCGTGAAGAGGTCACGGATGGCGGTGAAGACGCCCGTGTAGGTGGCGGGGTTGGAGCGCGGCGTGCGGCCGATCGGGCTCTGGTCGACGGAAACGACCTTGTCGATGTGGTCCATCCCTTCAATCGCCTTGTGTGCGCCGATAGGATCTTTCGCGCCGTAGAAATGGGAGCTGAGGGAGCGGCCGAGAATGTCCAGGATAAGGGTTGACTTGCCGGAACCGGAGACACCCGCGACACAGACGAACTTCCCGAGCGGGATGTCGACGTCGATGTTCTTGAGGTTGAAGGCTTGGGCGCCGCGGATCTTGATGGCCTTGCCGTTGCCCTTGCGACGGGTGGCGGGCGTCTCGAGGAACTTCTTGCCGGCGAGATAGGGGCCGGTGGTGGATTCCTTGTCTTTCTTGAGCTCGGCGAGCGTGCCGGCGGCGATGATTTCACCGCCGTACTCCCCTGCCCCGGGACCGATGTCGACGATGTAGTCGGCGGCTTCCATCACCGCCTGGTCATGTTCAACGACAATGACGGTGTTCCCCAGGTCGCGGAGCCGCTTGATGGTCTGGATGAGCTTGTCGTTGTCGCGCTGGTGCAGGCCGATGGACGGCTCGTCAAGGATGTAGATGACGCCGGAAAGCTCGGAGCCGAGCTGGGCGGCCAAGCGGACGCGTTGGGCCTCCCCACCGGAAAGCGACATGGCAGCGCGGTCGAGCGTGAGGTACGACAAGCCGACGTCGAGGAGGTTTTGGACGCGGCGGACGATCTCATTGGAGATCTGGTCAGCGACGACACGCTCGGTGGCGCTGAAACCGGCCTTGTCGGCCTCATCTTTTACCTTGACGCGTTGCATGGTACGCGAAGCCTTCACCTTTTTAGGCCCCGAACCGAGGGACGTGAAGAACCCGTTGACCTCATCAAGCGGCACGGAAACGATGTCGGCGAGGGACTTGCCGGCGACGGTAACGGCGAGGGCCTCCGGGCGGAGGCGCTTGCCTTGGCAGTCGGGACAGGTGAGGACGCGCATGTAGGCCTCAATCTCCTTTTGGACGTAGTCGGAATCGCTGTCCTTGTATTTGCTTTCGAGGAGGGAGACGAGACCGAGGAAAGGTTGCGGCTTTTGGCCCTCGACCGTGTACGGGTGTTCGCCGGTGCCTTCAAACAGCACCTTCAACTGCGGTTTCGTGAAGGCGGCAATGGGGGTGTCAAGCGTGAAGCCATGCTCCTTGCCGACGGCAGCGAGGAGCTTCATGGTCGAGGTCTGGTTGCCGGCGATGCGCGTGAGCGGCTTGATCGCGCCCTGGGCGATGGTGAGGCGCTTGTTGGGGATGACGAGGCTCGGCTCGAGGACCAGCTTGGTGCCGAGGCCGGTACACGCGGGACAGGCGCCTTGCGGGGCGTTGAACGAGAAGAGGCGCGGCTCGAGCGACGGGAACGAACGGTCGCAGGCGGAACAGAACAGCGACGCGGAAAAGAGCTTTTCCTCAAGGCTGTCCATGCCCAACATCTGTACGACGCCGTGGCCGAGGTCGAGGGCCTGCTTCACGTGCTCTTGGGCGGAGGCGGCGGCCATCGTGGTCTTGTGTTCAAGGCGAACAACGACGGCCTCGATGGTGTGCGCGACCGCCTTATCGATCTTCGTGCGGAGCATCTCCTCCAAATCGACGAGGACGCCATCGAAGCGCACTTCGCGGATGCCGGCGCGTTCGGCGGCCTGGAGGACGAGTTTCTGCTCGCCTTTTTGCTCTTTCACGAGCGGGGCCAGCAACAGCGTTTCTTCTTTTTTGGCCCAGTTGAGCAGCTTTTCGGCGATGTCTGTCGGGGTCTGCGGGCTGAGGGCGGAACCGCAACCGACACAGTGCGGACGGCCCGCACGGGCGTATAAGACACGCAAAAAGTCGTAGACCTCGGTGACGGTCCCGACGGTGGAACGCGGATTGTGGGAAGAGGTCTTCTGGTCGATGGCGACGGTCGGCGAAAGCCCCGAAATTTCGTCGATGTCGGGCTTGTCTTGCATTTCCAAGAATTGGCGCGCGTAGGAAGACAGACTTTCCATGTAACGGCGCTGACCTTCGGCATGGATGGTATCAAATGCCAAGGAGGACTTTCCAGAACCGGACAGGCCGGTCATCACGATAAACGAACCTTTCGGCAGGTCGATGGAAACGTTTTTGAGGTTATGGACACGCGCACCTTTAATGGAAATCACGGACGGTTGCTTCATGGATCTCTCTCCAAGGCCCCCAAGAGCGGGACACGATACGGGCGAGACTACCACGGGTTTTCGCCGGGTGCAAGTGTCCGAGTGGGCGCGCTAGCCGCAGGTCCCGAGACCGGCGTTATTGTCGAGCGGGGCGCTGAAGGTGGCCGGAATCGAGTCGCCGCTGCGGACGCCGTCGGCGATGGTGCAACGGCCGGATTGGCATTGCGCGTTCAAGTCACACTTCGCCCCGGTCGGACGGGACGGGTAGCAGGAGAACCGATCCAGGGTGCCCGCACGGAAAAGCGCGTTCAGGGCGGCGGTCTGCGCCGCCTCGTCAGTGCCGCGGGCTTGCTCCAGGAGGTCGATGGCCGTCCAGGACTGGTCGGGGCACATGTTGTTCTCGGTGGTATAGACGTATTGGACCTGGGCGGGCGTCGGCAACCCGCGAATCGACCCCGGCACAACGCCCTGCGCGATCGCGATCGCCCCGAACCCACTGCAACGGTTCGCCAAGCAGCGCGAAGGGCACTCGCTGTCGGTTTGGCATGCCGCCCCGATTGGCTTCAGGCAGCCGGGCTTAAAGTACGTCTCCGGCTTGAGTTGTTGCGGGACGTTTTCCCAAGAGTGGTAGGCGGCCAGCGTCGACGCGAACATCGCGGAATACGCGGAACGGCCACACACCGCGGCTCCGCGACAGCTGTAGCGATGCTGGATGCAGAACTCGTCGACGTTATTGTTGGTGATGTTGCGGCAACCGCCATTCGACTTTGGCAGTTCGCGAAGCTGGGCTTCCGTCAGGTCGCAGCGCTCGACGGTCGTCTGCAGGCCGCGGTTGGTGCGGTATTCGGGAATCCCCTGGAACATGGCCGTGTCGCGATGGTCGCCATAGACGCAGGCACCTGCCCGTTCTTGGCTCGGTTGGAAGCAGTACTGGCCGGGTTGGGTGCACGCGATGGATGAGCGCTGCCGCACGCCGGGACCGGAACCGGCTGTCGTGGCCGCATTGTACACCGAACGGGCGACGACCAACGGAATGAACGGCGCCCCAACGCCCGTGGCGGCCAATCCCGAAACGACCCCAACGTCTCCGGCCACTCCGCGTGCCGCCTGAGCCGTATTGATGGCGTTATCGACCGGGAACATATATTCAGAACTCTCATTGCACGCCGAACCGGTGGCTCCCCCGTTGCACACGAAGTTATTGGCGGAAATCTCTTGGCACTGGAGGCCCGCCTGACAATCGACGCGACCCGTTCCGCCGTGGTTGGTGGGGCCGCCCGCCTGTTCGGCGGTCACGTCGCATCCGGCCCCGCGACACCGGCAGATATTGCCCGCTTGGCCATCGGCACAGACCCCGAGGACCAGGCTCGTGCGCAAGCAGAACGACCCGGCCGTGCAGTCGCTATCTTTCGCGCAAGAGGTCCCGGGCTGATTCGTTTGCGAACCCGCGGTGACCCCTATGCTCTGGATGCGGCGGATCTCAGGAAGGGAGAGGCGCACCGTCTTGGGATTCACCGTATACAAGATGACGTACGCCAGAAACAGGATGACCATCCCGCCGATCGCATCCCCGATGACTTTCCGTCCCGTCTTGACGTCACCGGTAGAAGCGCCCAACAGGTACCGAAAGCCCCCGTACACCACCATGATGATGGCGACGAGGGTGACGATCCCAAGCGCATACCGGTAGAGGGTGGTGATGTATTCAGGAGAGCCGGAGACGCTTGTCACGTTCCCGATCGGAACCGAGAGCTGGACCGTGGAAGAATTTGCCGTCGACCGGACCGGAACGACCTGCGGCTGGGTTTGCGCATGCGCAACCGGCGGAATGACCGCAACGAGACAGACGATCAGCACCAGCATTTCGCTCAACCGAGAGAAAAAACGCATAGGTTTAGGGAGTGGGAATGGTTGAGGAAGGTGTCGCCTCTTGCAAAAACCGCTCGATCAGGAATGCAAAGTACGCCTCGGGGCGTTCTTGGGGCACGCCCTGAATGCGGACGCCGTTGAAAAAATAGGTCGGCGTACCCTGGACTCCGGCACGGGACCCGTCGGCAAGGTCTTCCTGGATTTGGGCGGAGAACGTCTGCGCTTCGACGCATCGTCGATACTGGGCGATATCGACGCCGGCTTGGGCGGCAAAGCGCTCGAAATCGGCAGGGACCAGGTCACCGGTCTGCGTGAAGAGGAGGTCATGCATCGCCCATCCCTTGTTTTGGGCAAAAGCGCAGCGAACCGCCTGGGCCGCCTGGATCGCGTTCGGGTGCAGCTCTTCGACGGGAAAATCACGCACGACGAAACGCACACGGTCCTGGTACTTCACCATCGCCTCACGAAACGGGCCGGCGGCACGGCGACAGAAGGGACAGCCATAATCGATGAAGGCGACGACCGTAAGCTTTGCCTGCGGGGAGCCGAAGGACGGTCGTCCTGGACGATCCAGCGCCTTGAGGTCTTCGGCCGTGACTTGGGTGTTTGCGAGCGCCCGTGCGACCGACGACTCCAGGCGTTGCTCGAGCCAGGCATCCCCCCCGCTCCGGCGGATCGCGATGAACGAGCGGACGAAGCTGTACCCGAAGAGGGCAACGAACGCCAAAAACAGGCCCAGGAGCGACCAAAGGAAGAGCGTACGCCAGCGCATGACCACGGTTCGACCAAAGAGCGTCACTTGCATGGGAAAAGTATAGCACACGGGCGCGTCCGTTTCTGCCAGGGGCGCATTGACGGGGAGAACCCCCTCCTGTAGGCTCGACCCATTCCATTTCCTATGCGTGAACTCATCTTGGCGGTGGCCCTCATCACGGTTTCCGTCCTCCTCACGATCGTCATCCTCCTGCAGCAACGCGAGGGCGGTTTGGGCGTCGCGTTCGGCGGCGAAGGCAACGTCTTCCGTACCAAGCGAGGACTCGAGCAGGGGCTCCACTATGTGACGATCGCCTTGGCGGTCCTGTTTGTCGGCATCGCGATCCTGAACCTGGTGATCTAGGTCGTTTTTCTCGGATTTTTGCAAAAATACCGTGCCTGCGCCCGCCGTGAACCGGCGGGCGCGACAGGTATACAGGTTGATCAAATCCTCCTATACTAAGGCGTATGGAAGCACATTCCTCGTCTTCACGTCTGTTTGCTCGCTTGCGCCATGCCTGGAAGCGCGTCTTCTTTTGGCAGGCCGTTCCCGTGGCCAGCAAAGAGCACGCCCCGCCGCCTAGCCCGGACCAGGCCCTGGTCGCCAAGGTGACGGCCTCGACGCCGCTCCCCCGTTGGCAGCAGTTGCGCTACCTGTCACACGTCTTTTCACGCAAGGAGCGCTTTCAGTTTTGGACATCCCTCGTCGCCGGACTCACCTTCTTGCTGATCGCTGCCGGATTTTTCCTGGAACCTCGCCTCGTCCGACAACCGAGCCAAGGCGGAATGCTTGTCGAGGGCCTGGTGGGGGCGCCGAAATGGGTGAATCCCGTCTTGGCCCTCAGCACCGTCGATCGGGACCTGAGCCAGCTGGTCTTCAGTGGGCTGTTCGTCTTTGATGGCGGCGTCTTACGGCCAGATTTGGCGGCGAGCACGCAAGTCTTGGACCAGGGAACGGTCCTAGAGATCCGCTTGCGCGAGGACGCCCGTTTTCATGACGGCCAGCCGCTTACCGCGGACGACGTGGTCTTTACGCTGAATGATGCGATCCGGAACCCGTCCTGGCACTCCCCGCTCGCGGAACGGTTCGCGAACATCGAAGCGATCCGCATCGATCCGTACACGGTCCAGATCAAGATGACGGGTACGCCGCTCAACCAGGCGGCCCTCCAGACGCTACTCACCGTCGGGATCCTGCCCGGACATCGCTGGGAGGACGCGAACGAAGGCTCGCCGCAGCTTGCGGAGGACAACCTTAAGCCGATCGGCTCCGGGCCGTACCAATTCGAGGCGTTCACGCGTGACACCCGCGGCGCGATCCTGACATACACCCTCAAGCGGTTTTCGGGATATTACGGCCAATCCCCCCTCCTGGACCAGCGTCAGTTCCGCTTTTACCCGGACCGCAAGAGCGCCGAGCTCGCCCTGCAGTCACGGCAGCTGGACGCGCTCGCGTTCGTGCCCTGGAGCGAACAGGAGCAGGTGCGTGGTACGGGCCAGAAAGCCCTCCAGCTGGAATTGCCCCAGGTTACAACCATCTTCTTCAACACGCAGGACGCCCTCTTGAAAGAACGATCATTACGGACTGCCCTGCAGCTCGCGATCGACCGTGGGGAGCTGAGCCAGCAGATCCCGCACGTGACCCCGCTCCAGACCCCCTTCCCCTATCTCGAAACGTATTCGACCTCAACGCAGCTGACCAACCTGGATAAGGCAAGGCAATTGCTTGAGGAGGCGCGTTGGAAATTAGATGAGGCGACCGGCCAGCGGTTCCTGCAGCCGGCCCCCACGGCGCGGCCCACTCGCGGAACCGCATCGAGCACGTCGGCCACCTTCGCTACGAGCACGCCCCTCCGCTTATCCCTACTCGTGCCGACGCAGGGCGACCTGCCGATCGTGGCAGAATCCCTCAAGCGGCGTTGGTCGCTTCTAGGGGCAGACGTAACCGTGGAAGCGCTCGAACGCGAGGAGATCATGCGTCGCGCGCTCGATGAACGAACGCACCAGATCGTCCTGCTGAACGTCCTGGCCCAAGATGATGCCGATCTCCTGCCGTTCTGGAAAACCGATGAGGATGCCCTCAATTTCTCCCAATGGACAAGCGCGACGGTGACGAACGGCCTGCAGAGCCTGGCGACCGCTACGAGTTCCGACGTGATCGCCCGCGAACGGGTACGCGTGACGGAGGCGATCCTGGGGCAGGAGGCCGCCGTCTTCCTGTTCCGCCCGTCATACGCCTACCTGCTGCAAAACGGCATTCAGGGCACGCAGAACCTGCAAATCCGCTCCCCCGCCGACCGGCTGACGGCGACCCTCGGCTGGTACGTCCGGACCCGGCTCCGGTGGCAAGGGGCGCCTTGACCGCCAACGGGCCACCCAGTAGAGTGGCCCCGTCTGGGCAAGTGGCGGAACTGGCAGACGCACTGGCTTCAGGTGCCAGCGACCGCAAGGTCATCAGGGTTCAAGTCCCTGCTTGCCCACCATGAAAAAGGCTCGCTTGCCCAAGCGAGCCTTTCTGTACCTCATTGAGGCACTCGCGCTCTTTACGGGACGATTCCTTAATTCTTAGCGAGTTGATGCGTCGCGGCCAACGTGCCACTGGACGCTTCAACTCGGCATCGTTCAGGTCTTGGGGAAACGATAGGATCTGCCTGATACAGGCCACGAGACCTCCCAAGGAGGCGTCCCAATGGCGACTTCTTTATTCAACATGCATAAAAAAGCCCTCAGGGAGAGAGACTTGTGGTGGTAGCGGGCATAAGCCGTCCGGAACCGCTTCCTCAGTTCAGCTTGTGCCCCAGGTGAGCGCGCCTTTGGCGGATCATGTCGACCACTCCCCCGACGGCCAGGATGGCGAAAAGGACCGCCCCCAGCACGAACAGGGGGCGCCACACGACCCCGACCATCAGCAGGCAGACGCCGATGAGGACGCAGGTGAGAAGATGCCCGTCACCCAGCCACCCTCTTGCACGGCGACAGTCCGGGTGTTCGCAGAACGTTGCGCCGAGAGGGATGCGGGCACCTTGGCCGACCTTGAGCATTGCTTCCTCCGAAATGCGAGTGGGTGCGTTGAAGATTCAGGAACAGGCTCATAAAATACAAAATACGGTTTCCTGTCAATACCCGGGTTCGCCTAACGCATGCAAAAATAAAACCGCCGTCTGGGGATGAGCGGGGAGGGAGTGAGAACCCTTTCATCTCGGATCGGTCTTGATGAGGCGGGTATTGACAAAACAACGTTTTCTTGCTACCATCGGCCATTCCCTCCCTCAAAGGGAAACACGGCTTCGCAAGAGAAAAGGGGCAAGCGATGACCAACGACCGTCTCAAGAACCTCCTGAACAACATGGACCCGGCCATGCTCGCCGCCCTCGAGGCGCGCGTCCGCAACGAAACCCCGGACCACGTCTGGGCGGAACGGAAGGCACGGGCAGCCGCCTGGGCGCGCTTCCGCACGCAGGCGCTCGAGCGGCGTGCGGGACTCACGTTCGCTCACGGCGCACACGACCCGAGCGGCGAAGCGATCGCCAAGATGCTGGACCGGAGCCTGCCGACCGAAGCCCCGCAGACCTGGGACAGGGACACCGGATTCGCCGCGACCTGCACCGCGAGCGAGATCGAGGCGGTCACGGCCGCCATGGAACGCGGGGAACGGGCCGCGCATCCGATCCCCATCATGCTGGGGACCAGGCCGATGGGATCCAAGTGCAGGCACTGCGATCGAGACATGATCTACCGGTTCGACGGCCTGACCTTCACCGCGTCCCCATGCCCGCTCACGGACACGCCGTTCGTCTTGCGGTTCAACACCGCGGGCACGCTCGTCTTCAAGGACAACCTGCGCAACCTGGCCTTCCCCACCGCCGTCGACGAAGAGCGGTCCGTTCGAGAAACGGTGACGGGCGACAGCGGCTCCTTCTGCACGCTCGCCCAACAGGCCGTCGCCCGCATGCATGCGCAGCGCGGCCTGATCGCGATTTCCGTCGGCAACAGCTGTCCCAACGTGTATCGCCTGCCCGAAACGGACGGGCGGAACCGCTTCCAGATCGCCCGAGACGGTACCAGCTGGGACGAGCTGGGCCTGGGTGCGGACGAGACCTTCCCCCCGGAAGGGGAACGGCTCTTCCAGGTGGTCACGGACCTCTGGCTGTGTTGCTTCATGGACCTCAAAGCGTACCTGGCTGCCGGAGGCGCGATGGACTCCGGGATGCATGTTCTCGAGGTGCAGCCGGGATCGTACGAGGTGCGCGTGTCCTGCTACGAGCGCCCCTTTCAGTGCGACGTCCCGAGGACCCCCACCACCTACGCCACCTTCGAACGGGTGGCGTGACCTTCAGACCCACGAATCTGGAGGTTCTTTTTTTGAAAACGCCAAAAAATCGGCCCAAATATAGCCGACTCTGCCCACCCGCTCGGTGGCGAAGAACCGTTTGGGCGATAGCGAGCGCACGGATGGACCTACTCAGGACGATCAACGCACGCCTAAAAGGGAGGGCTACGGACGCACGCCACCACCCACGCGCGGAGAAACGTGCCAGCAGGCAGCAAGCAGCCCCCATGCACGCATCCGCGCGGCTACCCCGGGTCGTTAGATGCGGACACGCCCCTGACGATCAAAGGCGGCACTTCGCTCGAGAGGGCGAAAGGCTTGACAAACCAGCGAAATCTGGTAGCATGCGGGACGCTCGCCTTAAAGATGTTCAACCGGCTTAAAAATGGAATTGGACGGGGAACGAATCAGGCCATCAAGAACCTGAAACAGCCTGGCAGGCGCCCCTCGCGCCCACCTTCTTCCTTCCCGCAACACCGCTCGAAGACGCAAAACAGGGCAGACAAAAACCAGAAAAAGGAGGATCCCATGTCACGCTTCATTCAGATGGAAGGCCGCCAGATCCCGGTCACCTACGAGCCCAACATCATGCGGCCGCAGGGACGCGCGCTCGAGGAGTCCGGCCTGCTCACGAAGTGGGCGGAAGGCCTGGACAAGCGGTTCTTCCTGCACGCGATCTTGGTTCAGTCGGTGGACCTGTTCGGGGCCCGCGTCGGGTTCGTGAAGATCAGCGCCAACATCACGGGCCGAAATGCGGATGGGACGCCGGACGGGGAGCGGGTTCCGGGGATCGCCCTCCTCCGTGGCGACAGCGTCGGGATCCTCGTGGTCCTCACGTGCCCCACAGAAATCGACCCCGCCGGCGTGGAGATGCCGCCGGAGACCTACGCGGTCCTCACGGTTCAACCCAGGACAGCGGCGCGGAGCTTCAACTTCTTCGAGATTCCCGCTGGCATGCTCGACGGTTCGGGCGACTTCAGAGGCATCGCGGCAAAGGAGCTGGCCGAGGAACTCGGTGCGGACTTCACCATCTCCGAGAAAGACCTCGTCCCGCTCGGCGAACCGGCGTTCCTGTCGCCGGGCGCCTGCGACGAACGCATCCATCTGTTCAGCTACACGCGCGACATGAACCGTGCGCACGTCATGACGCTGAAGGGACGGCTGACCGGCGTCGTGTCGGAAGGCGAGCGGATCACCCTCAGCGTGGTCCCGCTCGACACCCTGGCGGAAATCCCGGACGCGAAGACGCAGCTCGCCTACCTCAAATACCGTCACCGGCACCATTGATCCACCTGGCAGGGTAAGCCCCTGCCCTTTTCCCGGGGATCCCCATCGACGTGGGGATCCCCGGACGAAAGGAGCGAAAAAAAAGATGCCCGACATGAAATATGACCCGAAGACGTTCATGGGGTGCGTACGGGGACTGCTCATCTCCATGGATCCCGGACGGGACCAGGACGACGAGGCCGTGCTGGTGGCGCTCAACCGCCTGATCCGACTCGGGAACCTCGAGGTGGTCGGGGTGGTCGCGAACCTCATGCCGAGCCACCTGCGGGCGCGGCTGGCGCGCGGCACGCTCGACCTTCTCGGGCAGGAGAGCATCCCTGTCGGCTTCGGCAGCGGGTCGGAACAGACTGACGGCGGGCTCCCCTACGAGTTCCGTGTCAGCTACCTCGCCTCGCCCCATCAGGTCGAGGACGGGACGGCGCTGATCCGCCGCTCGCTCGAGGCTGCGGCCCCGGGTGGGATCATCCTGACCCTCATCTCCCAGCTCACGGATGCGGCGAACGCCCTCCGCGCGGATCCGGAGCTGTTCACGCGCAAGGTGCGGCGCGTCGTGATCATGGGCGGGGTCGTGGCCGACGGCCCGCGCCCCAAGCTCGACGAGGAGGGATTCCTGATCCCCGACCCCGGGGCCCAGAACCATGCCTTCGACATGCCGTCGACCGTGGAGCTCTACCGGGAGCTGCAGCGGAGGCAGATCCCGATCACCGTGGTGAGCCGGCACGCGGCCGCCGCGGCCAAGGTACCCCGCGCGATCTACGACGACATGGCCGCGACCGGACACCCGATCGGGACCCGCCTGCGTGACGCCCAGCGCGAAGCCATCCAGCATCTGTGGGAGCGCGCGCATGCCCCCATCGGCAGCCCGGAACGCCACGGCCTGCCGGCGCGCTGCGACGCGAATTGGTTCCGCACCGCCTTCCTGGGCGGCAACGGCGCGGATCGCGGCGCCCAGGACCCGATCTGGGACCTCGTCGAGTCGTTCATGCTCTACGATCCCTGCACGCTGATCGCCGCCATGCCGACCCTGCGCGAGTACTTCTACGACCCCTACGTCCACGAAGTCGGCAAGGCGGAGCATCTCGTCATCGGCCTCACCGCCGAAGCGCACAACGTCAGCCGGCCGTACGAACTCGCCGGGTACCTGTACGCCACCCTCGTCGGCAGCCTGCAAATGAGCATGGCAGAACAGGCGGCCTGAGACGAACGACATCCCTCGCTGGACCCCCGCGGTCCAGCCTTTTCCCAGGACGCTCGATGCAACCGCATGGAGCGCCGCGGGAACGATTCCCCAAGGAGGAGACGCATGTCCGCAAATGGAACCCTGTCCGTGTGCCTCAACGCGCTACGCGTCCAAGACATCCTCGACGCGATCAAGC
This sequence comes from uncultured Gammaproteobacteria bacterium, assembly GCA_964540365.1. Lineage (GTDB taxonomy): Bacteria > Patescibacteriota > Patescibacteriia > 2-12-FULL-60-25 > 2-12-FULL-60-25 > JAGOUA01. The sequence goes on along the minus strand of CAZIMD010000025.1, from coordinate 4,166 downwards.
TGAACCCGGCCCTCGGGGCGGAACTGACGCGCCGCCTCCGCGAAGACCCATTCCCTGGGCACGGCACGCCCCTGAAGACCCTCACCTTCCTCTATCCGAAGGCTGACGAGCATGCCTTCGATCCCATCGCCCGCGCGCTCGTGCTGGCCCTGCGCGACCACAAGTGGCAGGCTCCCGACTGCGAGGTGGACTTCTTCACCTATGGGAACAGCCGGGAGGAGTACCGGATGGTGAAGGAGGTCCGTACGCGCGACGTGCGCATCGAGTTCTTCCGAGAGCAGGGGCCGGTCCCGGCGCGTGTGCGCCCCATCGACTTTGCGGGCGTCTACCAGATCACCTGCCGCCTGGGGCGATTTGCCGTCTACGGCGACGGGAGCGGGCCCGGTTTCGTGCTCTTCGTAGCCGGTGACTGGGAGAAGAACCGCTTGCACCTGCTGACGGGGAACCTCGTCAACGCAAGGTACTACCAGCAGGAACGGCTGCATCTTCCCTACATCCGTTCCTGGTCTCCGGATAGCGTCGTCTGGAGCGGCAAGAGAGGCGATCGCGCGCCCTTCCTGGTCCCGGGAACCGACTGCCGCGACTACCCCGCCGACGCCCACGACCCGCCCTTCATCCTCGTCGCGGAACTCGAGGCCGCGATGGCCGCCGCGGTGCAGATGGTCCTCGACGAGGTCCTGGCCGCTCCCCTCCCCTGAACCGCCCGTTCGGGGATTTTCATACAAAAAACGCGACGAGCCATCTTCGTCGCGCCTTTCCTTTAACGAATCAGCTGCGCCGCTCCACGATCTCCGCCAATGGCACGCGCACTTTCGGCATGCCCGGTTGCGCCGCATATCCCAAGGGGAGGAACGTGGTCGCGGAAGCATCGGTCAACCCGAGGATCTCGTTCACCTTCGCGGCGTCGAACCCTTCCATCGGACAGCTGTCCAGCCCGCGTTCGGCGGCGGCGAGGATCATCGCCTGGAGGGCGAGATAGGTCTGACGCGCCAGCCAGGCGTGGGACTTTTCGGGGTCCGGCGAGACCCACCCCATCACCATGTTCAGGTACCCTTTCGCCTTCTCCTCCCCAGCCATGGCCGTGATGAGCTCGACGTTCCGGTTGATCCGCACCATGGGATCGCGCATCGTCGTGATCACGAGCAGGTGGCTCGCCTCAGTGACTTGCGGTTGGCCATACGCGACCTCGCGGAGCTTGGCCCGGAGGTCCGGGTTCGTGATGACCAGGATCTTCCAGGGCTGGGTGTTGGCGCTCGAGCAGGAGAGGCGCGCCGCCTCGAGCACATAGGAAAGGTCTTCTTCCGAGACCGTCTTCGTCGCATCAAACGCCTTCGTAGCGAACCGCTTATGGAGGAGCTCGTGGATCGTCATAGTCCTGGGACGATAGCAGAAGGGCCCTGGGAACGGAAATCCACCCATCCTTCGCACGAGATTCAAGGGACGCAGGCACCGGACGCGCGCGTCATCCGGTCGAGGCAAGGGCGTCGTCCTAGCGAATTTTTTTCTAATGTTAGCCGAATTCTTAGCAATTGCATTGACGCCTTTTCGTATTCATGGTATCCTTTTTGTCGATCAGAACGCTTTTTGTGAGCGATCGGAACATGTGTCCGGCGCTGACAAAAGTCGTTAACCGAGAGTCCTGTCCTTTCTTTTCGTGTTTTTTCAGGATTTCTTCGCCTGTTAGAGGCTTTCCCTAATTGTTTTTCTTCGAAATCCACATCTATGGATGCAACGAACCACAGCGCCCCGTCTCCCGCGGGTGCTGCCCCGCGCCGTCGCCCTTTTTCGGGTCCGCGCGGTAGCTTCGGTCGCCGTTCCGGCTTCAAGCCGCGTCCGGAAAAGGCTGGCGAACCCATCGGCATCATTCCGCCGAAAGGGACGGCTCCCCTGAACCTTTCGCTCAAGAAAGGCTTCGCAAAAGAGGAGAGCCGCGGCCCCAGCGACAAGCACGAGGTCAAGCACAAGCGCAAGCGCGGCCCCATGGGTGGTGCCTTCGCCGCCATGCCCCGCATGACCACCTACAAGAACAAGCCGCACCACAAGACCGGTACCGACGTGGACGTCCTCGCCAAAGGCGATGAGCGCCTGCGCGTGATGGTCATCGGCGGCAACGAGGAAGTCGGCCGCAACTGCACGGTCATGGAATACGGCAACGACATCATCATCATCGACATGGGCCTCCAGTTCCCGGATGAGGACATGCCGGGCGTCGACTACATCGTCCCCAACCTTTCCTGCCTCAAGGGCAAGGAACGCAACATCCGCGGCGTGATCATCACCCACGGCCACTACGACCACATCGGCGGCGTGCCCCACCTGATGCCCCAGCTCGGCAATCCCCCGCTGTTCGCGACCGACCTGACCTGCGCGATCATCGCCAAGCGCCAGGAAGACCATCGTGACAAGCCGCCGCTCCGCCTGAACGTCGTCAACACCGACCAGGTGCTGCAGCTCGGCGTCTTCAAGGTCGAGTTCTTCGGCGTCGCCCACTCGGTGCCCTGCTCGATGGGCGTGATCGTCAACACCCCCTGTGGGATCGTCGTCCACACGGGTGACTTCAAGCTCGACAGCGAACCGGGCGCGCAATCGAAGCAGGAGACCGAAAAGATCAAGGCCCTCGGCGAACGCGGCGTCCTCGCCCTCATGGTCGACTCGACGAACGCGTCCCAGCCGGGCCGCCAGCTGCCGGAATACGAGATCCAGACCAACCTCGACGAGATCATCCAGAATTCGAAGGGGCGCGTGATCATCGGGACGTTCGCGTCTATGATCGCCCGCGTGCAGCAGATCATCCTCGCCTGCGAACGCAACCACCGCAAGGTGGCCATTGAGGGGTTCTCGATGCGCTCGAACGTCATGATCGCGCAGCAGCTCGGCTACATGAAGATCCAGAAAGGGACCCTCATCGAGACCAAGCAGATCAACGATTATCCCCGCGAGAACGTCGCCCTCATCTGTACGGGCGCCCAAGGCGAAGAGCGTGCCGCCCTGATGCGCATCGCGAACCACGAGCACCCGTTCGTGGGGATCGAGCCGGGCGATACCGTGATCTTCTCCTCGTCCGTCATTCCGGGCAACGAGCGTTCGGTGCAGCGCGTCAAGGACACCCTCTACCGCGAAGGCGCCGAAGTCATCCACTACAAGCTCATGGACGTCCACGCGGGCGGCCACGCGCGCCAGGAGGACCTCGTGGAGATGCACAACTACGTCAAGCCGAAATACCTCATCCCGATTGAGGGCAACTACTCGTTCCTCTGCGACCATGCCAAGGTCGCCGAAAAGAACGGGTTCCCGCGCAGCAACATCTTCGTGGCCGACAACGGGCAGATCATGGAATTCGACCGCGAAGGCAACGGCCACCTCACCAACAAGAAGGTCACGACGGACTATATCTTCGTCGACGGCCTTGGGGTGGGCAACACCAACCAGATCGTGCTCCGCGACCGCCAGCAGCTGTCCGGTGACGGGGTGGTGATCGTCGTCGCGGTGGTGGACAACCGGACGGGCGCCCTCCAGGCCCTGCCCGACATCATCTCGCGCGGCTTCGTCTACATGAAGGAACACGTCGAGCTCATCATGCAGGCCCGCAACAAGGCGGCGAGCATCATGAAGGAGGCGAATCCCCCCGCGAGCGCGACGACCGGCTCCGCGCCGGGCGCGTACCTCAAGGAAAAGCTCCGCGACGAGCTGGGCGAGTTCCTCTACCGCAAAACGGAACAACGGCCGATGATCATCCCGGTGGTGATCGAGGTCTAAAGACACGAGAAACCGAGCTCAGCTCGGTTTTTTGGTGTGCGGATCGGATGCCCGGACCTTGACAAAACAGGTGTTTTTTGAGATGCTTGCCCTCATTCCCCTGTTGCCAATCTCGGCAACCCGGGAGAGGAAAGGAGCCTTCGCCATGACGATGGGTCTTTGCACCGAATGCGGGGTCGCGCATCGGACGGGAAGCGTGGCCGAACCACCGCTCGCCAGCCCCGCACGGGCGGCCGAACCCCCGCCGAGGCCGTGGAACGACGCCACGGAGCTCTTCGAACGGGCTCCTGAGGGCCGGGACTACTTCTGCCCCGGCTCTCCCAACGGGGACTCCCCGCCCGGCACCCCGCCTGGCACCTTCGACTGACCCTTTTCCGCTGAAGCGGGCGGAACGGGTCTTTTTTGTTTAA
>CAZIMD010000024.1:8396-16873 GCA_964540365.1 uncultured Gammaproteobacteria bacterium | reverse complement strand
GGACGCTTGGTTCTGGCCCAAGTAATCGAGGTTCAAATCCTTGCCCCGGAGCCATAAGCTGGCGTTCCTGGTAACCCAGGTGCGTCGCTAAAAAACCAACGCCCCATCACTGAAAAGTGGTGGGGTTTTGATTAATATAGATTGACTTTCCGTGTTTAAGGCTGGAAGCTGTGTATATGAGCGATTCTCAAAAACAACAGTCAAATCCCATCAATCAACACTACGTTCCTCAATGTCTTCTTGAACTTTTCAGCGAAGAGAAAAACGGTGAAGGCAAGCCGATGCTCTGGGTAATCAATAAAAAGCATGTTTCGTTATTAAACAAAAAAGATAAAGGTAAAAGTTGAGCGAAATAAAGAAACGTATTTTACTCACAATCCAAAAACAGATTATTCAGTAGAGAAGTTAAACGACGGAAAATTTAAGTTGTCATTTCGCCTGCATCCGGTGGGGCAGAAGCAGGTTCCACGACTTACGATCAAGATTACGCTGGACGACCAAACCCGCTTTACAAAGTTCCCACCGTTTCCCGTAATTCTGACGAATTTTGCTGGGTCAGGTATGACAGGAAACGAGATAAACGCACGCTATTATGAAGCGTACTACGACAACATCAACCCAAAGATTCAAGTTGTAACGGCTCTAGTTGATCGGGTACCGAGCTCTGCTGTGATTGATTGGTCTGCAAAGGAACAATAGGTTTGTGCTTATTTTGCTAAACTTGAGCTCGCTAAGCTTGACTTTTATACTAAAATATGCTAATACTTTGTGTTATTAAGCGTTAAATATAAAGTTGGAAGCCGCGTTTCTGAAGCGAAAAATTGGCTTTATGAACGCCGTTTTCAAACACATAAGACCTACTAGGCGGAATGCTCCGACAAAATAGGTGCTTGTGCGGCGTCCCGATGAATCGGGAGAAGGAGGATGCGACGATGACGGCCAAGCCGATCGCGTTCGTTCCGGCGACTGATGGTCAGAAGAAGCAGGTTCGCCGTCTCGTCAATGAGGTCGGCGAGGAGGTAGTGCGCGAGCTCGGCCTGGACAAGGAGCGGGCGCAGCGCCTGATCGGCACGAACAGGCACGAAATCAAGCTCGCGCTGATCGCGTGCCTGCAGGGGTTCGTCCACACCGACGAGTTCGCGGACGAGGAGGCGGAGTCGAGCTACGGCTACCTCTCCGGGTACGCCAACGCGCGGCCAGCCACCGAACAGTTCGCGGCGATCAATCGCCTCTTCCCCCGGGCCGAGTCGTACGACAAGGCGCTCGCGGCCAAGGACGCGCCGGCGGGAACGGAGGGCAACTTCCTCATCCTGCCCTGGTGGACGATCGCCCCGACCTACAACGAGGCGGTCGAGATCATCTTCGGCAAGCTCAACGAGGTGCGTAGCGGTCGGTTCTACAACTACCGTCAGGGCGAGCTCGGCTCCGATCGTCTCCGTGAGAGCCAGAAGAAGGCCGACGCCATGAAGGCCATCGTCGCCGGGCAGCAGGGACACGACGTCCTCGTCGTCCCGGCTCAGCTCGGCCTCCGGCACCGCGGACGCTCCGTGCGTCGTGCGCGGGTCGTCATGAACGGCAACGAGTTCGGGCTGGGGGCGTACGAGATGGGGTTCATCCTCCTCACGCACCCGAACCGGCTCGAGCAGTACGATGACCTCTACGCGGACTGCGCCGGGGACGAGTACCGCTTCGGGGACTCGAGCGAGTTCCTCCTCGCGCCGTGCTTCTGCTTCTTCGATGGCCGCCTTAAGTTCGACACGCACGACGTGGGCCGCCCGCGCGGCTTCTACGGTGCGGCGTCGGCCTTCCTGCCCTCGGAGTGACGTAGCTCTTAGTCTCTTAGCTCCTTCTTCCTTTTTTACCCTTTACCTTACCCCTTATCCGTCTGATTTGGGGCTGACCGTGTGCATGTATGCCAATGAAATGGGATATGTGTACACGGTTTTGCCATTTATCCCGCGTAGCGGGTAAACTATTTTTTGAAATTAGGGTCGTGCACGGTTGACCACGGTCTTCCGTCCCCGAAATCTCACGATCTCATTTTGCCAGAGTTATTATCATTACGGTGATAAGAAGTGCGCGTGTGTAAAAAAGTCGTGCATAGAGATTAGTTGACACTCCTTGCTCTGTCTAGAGAAGATCTCTGCGAATTGCAGTGTGCTTCCAAATAAATTTCATCTTATGGGTAATCAACCTGTGAGAGGTGACATGGATGGATAAAGGCAAACAACGCGCTTCGAGGACTCGAGCGAGTTCCTCAACGCGCCGTACTTCAACTTCAACGATGACAACCTCAAGTTCGACACGAACGACGTGGACAACCCGAACGACAACTACGCATGGACGCCCCAACGAGATAGGGAAGGACGCGTCCCTGGCCATGGGCGATCCACGCGGGCGTCAAGGGTGCGGTTCCTCCATTTTCAGGAGTGCAGACCCGAAATTTCTTGAGAAGCGGCGACACCAGATGCTGACGACCGGGTATGCAGATGCGTCCAAGTCGGCCGGAAGGACGTATGTTTGATTCCCTCGGTTTCCCTTAAGCGGAGCGAGTTGAACGAAACGCCCTTCTGATGCCTGTTGCTTGACATCGGCATTTTCCGTCGATGATGCGGCCACGAAATACACGAACAGGTCGGGGCCGTTCGTGACGTCGAAATCACGGAGGAGAAGCAGCCGTTCCCCGTTTTCCGTGACGATCCGCGCCTCGCCCCGGATGCGGTAGGTGCTGTCTCCTTGGGTGAAATCGCCTGCGAACACCGCTTGAGCCGAACTGGACGCCGTTTGAAGGGCGTTTGGCGTCGGAAGGGAAGTGTGGTCCGGACCCGATGCTTGCGGGTCGCGAGGCAGCGGGTCTTCCACCGTCGTGTTCGTAAACAGTGCCTGTACCCCGAAATAGCCGAATGCGAGCCAGAGGAGGGTGGCGACGGCGAGGCTTGTGATGGTGATGCGAAGTGGCGTGAGGCGCATATAGGAGGGGGTGAGGGAGAGGTGTGGATGCGGGGAGGATGCCGCATGCCGCGTGGCAAGCGGTTTGGGTCTCGCGATGAGAAAAGACGCCCTATGGCCGCATGCCATTAAGCATGAGCATCATCCGCGGCCCCAGGATGCCGGTTCCCGCCTGCAGCCCATACGGTCCAAGAATGAGGTCTTTAAAGGCTTCCTGAAAACGCCTCACGGCCTGTGCGGTTGCGGGACCGTAAAACGATGTCTCGCGTCCGGGCGATCCCGGCCCTTGGGCTGCGACGCGGAACCCGCTCGCGTTTAGGAAGGCCTGGAGCGAGCGGACATCCGCCCCCCGATCGCCTAAGCGGAGGATTCTGGTGAATGTCGAGGATGGCTTAACAGCCTTTAATCCGGGAACGGACGATATGGGGGCGTCGGACGCGTTTGGTGCCGGGGGAGGGGCCGAAGGGCTGGCATGATTCCCGATCGCTGCCTGGAGGGCGGAAGGCTCTATGAACACGGCGATCCCTGCGGGCGCAGCGCCGGAGGGGGCGATGAACGATGAGGCACCACCGCCTGCGGCTGCGGATATGGTCCGGATCGTCACACTCGCGGTCGCTGCGGTCGAGATGTTTCCGGACGTATCCTGGGCGAAGAGGCTGTAATAGTACGTCCCATCCGATCGTGACGCGTCGGTATAGCTTGTCGCGTCCGTATCCGTAACCGCGACCCCATCCGTGGTCGATGTCGGATACCCTGTCTGGCTTCGTCGGAGGATTGAGCTCGAGAAGTCGCTCTCGAGCGGGTTCGACCAGCTGAGAAGGACGCTATTGCCGCTCGCGGCAGCCGTAAACAAGGATGGGGTACTGGGTGCGACGGTGTCGATGGATACGGTGGACGTGCCAGCGGTCGAGTAATTCAGGTATCCGTCTGCCGCGAAGACGCTATAGTAATACGTCCCGTCCGCGAGGCCGGTATCGACGAACGTGGTGTACGCGGTGGAGCTCACCGTCGTCCCATCGAGGGTTGACGTGGGGTGATGGGTCGTGCTTCGCAGCAAGCGAAACGTCGTTGCCGAGAGGGGCGTGTTCCATGACAAAGAAACGCTTGTGCCGCTCGCGCTGGCGGTTAACGTCGGGGCTTCAGGCGCGGTGGTATCAATGGTGATGACGCTGGAGGTGGCGGGTTCTGAATCGTTTCCCGTATCGTCGGTCGCGAACAGGCTGTAATAGTACGTCCCATCCGGCAGGCCGGCATCCGAGACGCCCGTCACGTCGCTTCCGGTTGTCGTGACGACGGTTCCTTCGCCTCGGCTGGTGGGAAAGCCGTCGGTGCCGCGGACCAGCGTGAACGAATCGGTCCCCGCCGGGAGCGACCAGGTGAGGGTTGTCGCATTCCCGCTTGCAGAGGCGCTCAGTTCTGGAGGGTCGGGCGGCAGGTCGACGGTCGCGGTGGAGGTCGCCGCATCGCTAAAATACCCGTCTTCCGTTTGGGCAAAGATGCTGTAGTAGTAGGTCGCTTCCGACAGGCCCGTATCGGTGAAGCTGGAACCCGTATTCGTCGAGGTGACCGCGACCCCATCGGTCGGGCTCGTGGGATATCCGGCGATGCTTTTTCTGATGGTGACGCCCGAAAAGTCGGCATCAGTCACCCCTGTGACCCAGTTTAGCGTCACAGCCGTACCGCTCGCGCTCGACGTAAATCCCGTGACCGGTCCGATCGGCGAGTATTCGTAGACAGCTCCGTTCGTGACAATGACGTATATTTTGCCTGTGGCCTTATCGATATCGATGCCGGCGATGTTTGACAGGGATTCGGTCCAGTAGGTGGTCCCGCTCATGGACGAGATTTTTCCGAAGCCGGAAGTGCTGGCGTAATACAGGGCGCTTCCGTCTTGCGAGGCGGTAAACCCTTTCGCAGTTGCGGAGGTGGGGCCGCCGGTCGCGATCAGGCTTTCTGAGACGCCCGGCGTCGAGCTCGTATACCGACCTGTGCTGCTGAGATAGTATAGCTGGTCTCCGCCGAACCCGAGACGGATGATCGATGTGGAAGCGGATGTCTGCGTGAGGACATTGAGGTCATCATCAAGCGCATAAAGGTTCGTGCCTTTGCTTGCGTACAGCGAGCCGGGGCCGCCAAGGGTGATCCCCGCGGTTCCCGAGGCGAGCGTGCTGCTGGCGACGAAGATTGCCGTCCCGCCAGTCACGTCGTACCGATGGATGGCGTTTGATACACCACTGGTTATGATATATGCGTGCCCAGAAGAAATTGCCAGATCTGAGTTGCTGTGGTTAGGGAGTCCGATCGAATACGAAATATCGGTATAGGTTGACCGATCGGTGCTGATATGGCCGATCCTCGTGAGGTTGGAGCCTAAGACATAGAGCGATTGGTCGCTCGGATCGACACGGATCTGCCGTATCGTTCCCAGCGTGGAGGTCGGGGCGGTCGATGGCAGGGCCTGTCTCAAGACAGAGTCAGCGTGCGTCTCCTGCGCAGCGCCAAAGAACGCGCTCGTTGCGATGATGGCGACACGAAGGAGGCGCAAGAGGCCTTGTCGAGAAAACATGGCATGAGTATAGCATTTTTGGGGTATGGCCACCTTTTCGTCTTCGTTGACGTGCGGGACGGCCGCGCTCTGCACGGCTGGTCGCATTTGGGGCTGTTTCATGCTAGTCTTCGCTGCAAGCGGGCACATGTGATCATCCTATGAAGAAACAGGTCATCATCTATTGGGCGCGTCGCGATCTGCGTTGGGAAGATAATCCGGCGCTTCATGCGGCCTTCGCGCGGGCGCGGGCAAGCGGGGCTGATTTTCTCCCCGTCTTTTTCGTTGAGCCATATATGCGTGCCGATACCGCGGGCGCGTCATTCGGATACCCGTCACGCTGGTTCCTATCCCACGCGTTGCCTCCTTTTGCTAAACGTTTCCAGGCGTTTCTCGCGCTGGCTGAGCGTCCGGCGCGTTGGTTCCATGCCCGCGCCAAGGAGTGGGAGATCGAGCTGTTCGTGAATGAGGACGTCTATCCGGATTTTTACGCTCAGCTGAAAAAAATACAGGGCGCCGGTGTCGGCGTGAAGCTCTTCGCTGACCAGCTGACCGTCTCTAAAGAGACGAAAACCGGGGAGGGGAACGTGTATTCGGTCTTCACTCCGTTCAAGAACGCCGTTTGGGAGGCGTTTTGCCGCCCCGTCCCGCTTCCGCATGCGGACGGCAAGGCGGTCTCCTGGATGCGGACGGACGACATTCCTGGCAGGAAGCTCTCTATTGGGGATCCGCAAGAGCTGCTAGGCGTGTTTTCCACGCATGAGCAGATCGAGATTAGCCGATCCACTTATGCCCTGAGCGATTTTCATCTCCCGGTTCGTGACCTGGCGAATTGGTATGTGACGGAACGAGAAGCGAACCATCGATTAGAGGCGTTTTTGGAGCAGCGCGTCAACGAATATCACGTCTCGCGCGATCAGCTGGGCGATCCGCACGGGACCTCGCAGCTTTCCTTAGCCCTGACCTGGGGCCTGCTGTCGGTGCGGCAGATCGTCGCCGCGCTCCATCGCCGTTTAGGGCACCAGGGAGCCCAAGCGTACGTTTCCGAGCTCATCTGGCGCGAATTTTATAAGTACCTCTTTTTCCATCGTCCAGAATTGGCGGAGAAGCCGTTTCAGGCGACGGCCGAGCATATCCGTTGGGAGTCGCCCTCGGCTGCGGCGCCGCGATTTCGCGCCTGGGCACGCGGGGAGACGGGCTACCCGCTGGTCGATGCCGCGATGCGGCAGCTTGCGGTGACGGGCTGGATGCACAATCGCGCCCGGATGGTCGTCTCGTCCTTCCTGACCAAGCACCTGGGCGTCGATTGGCGCTGGGGTCAGGAGTATTTTCGCGCGATGCTGATTGACCTGGATGAGGCGTCGAACATCGGTGGCTGGCAATGGGGGGCGAGCGTTGGGGCCGATCCCAAGCCGATCCGCATCTTCAATCCGACCCTCCAGGCGGAGCGATACGACCCGGAAGCCGCGTACCGCCGCCGTTGGCTCCCGCCCGCATACCTGGAACGCCCTCCGGAGCCCATCGTTGCCCATGCCGAGGCGCGCACCCATGCCCTCGCTCGGTATGCGCATGCCCGCCGTGCCGCTTGACGGGCCTTGATTCGGCCGGCGGCGCGGCCTACGATAGGGATCCTATGGATCTCTCCTCTGCCGCGCTCGACCTGCACCGCCGATTAAAAGGGAAGATTCAGGTGCAGGCGACCTGTCCCCTGGAGGGGATGGCCGACCTCGCGCTTGTGTATTCCCCCGGTGTGGGGGCCGTTTCCAAATATCTTGCCGAACACCCCCAAGAAGATCGCGAGTACACCTGGCGCGGGAATACGGTCGCGATCGTTTCTGATGGTTCCGCGGTCCTTGGGTTCGGAAACATCGGTCCGGTCGCCGCCCTGCCGGTGATGGAGGGAAAGGGCGCCATTTTCCGCCGGTTTGCCGGGATTAACGCCATCCCGTTGGTCCTCGCGACACAAGACGTAGACCAGATCGTCGAGACCGTCGCCGCCCTCGAACCCAGCTTCGGGGCGATCCAGCTCGAGGATATCGCCGCCCCGCGTTGTTTCGAGATCGAGCGCCGATTGGCGGAGCGTCTCTCGATCCCGGTCATGCATGACGACCAGCATGGAACGGCGGTGGTGGTCCTGGCTGGGCTGTTGAACGCCTTGCGGGTCGTTGGCAAAGCCTTGCCAGACGTTCGCATCGTCATGAATGGGGCCGGTGCCGCGGGAGTCGCCATCGCCAAGCTGTTGCGGGTGGCGGGCATGCGCTCGTTCGTCGCGGTCGACCGTACGGGGCCGATCCTTCCACATCGGCAGGACCTGACCCCGGAAAAACGCTGGCTAGCAGAAATGGCGGATGGCGCGACGACCGGAGCGACGTTGGCGGAGGTCGCGCGTGGGGCGGATGTGCTGATTGGCGTGAGTGCCGCCGGGGCGTTTACCGAGGCGATGCTGCGGTCGATGGCGCCTTCATCGATCGTCTTCGCGCTTGCGAACCCGGTCCCCGAAGTCATGCCGGAGGTCGCAATGGCGGCAGGGGTCGCGGTCCTCGCGACGGGCAGGAGCGATTTTCCGAACCAGGTTAATAACGCCCTTTGTTATCCTGGGCTTTTCCGCGGGTTGCTGGATGCGCGCGTGTCGCGGGTGGATGACTCGCTCAAGCTGCGTGCCGCCAAGGCGATCGCCGCCTTCGTGGCCGAGCCGACCGCCGAGCGCATCGTCCCGAACATGTTTGATCCGGGACTGCATGAGGCGGTCGCGCAATGCGTGCGTGGGTGAGCGGTCTCGTCAGAAAAAAACCATCTCATCGAGACGGTTTTTTCTTCGTGCGGATCATCGTTTTGCTGCGGGATCGGCGTTTCTCGCAGGCGGCGCAGCGGCAATGGTCCTTGCCGATGAACGCCTCGAAATATTCGGTGCCGTAATCATAGGAGACCTCCTGGCCGGCGCGGATGGGCTTGATCGAATGGATGAAGACGCGGTTTTTCGTGA
>CAZIMD010000024.1:0-8296 GCA_964540365.1 uncultured Gammaproteobacteria bacterium | reverse complement strand
TCCTGGCCGGCGCGGATGGGCTTGATCGAATGGATGAAGACGCGGTTTTTCGTGATCCGGACCTCCGCATTCGGCACGCAGGCGTGGTTGATGTACCGGGCCGTGTTTTTGCGGGTTCCGCCCAAGATGGTATTCCCGTTCTCAAGGTCGAAGAGGTAGCGCCCGCCGATCGTGTTCGCCCGTTCCGTCGGGACAAGCTCACCCCAATATTCCATCAGGAAACGACCGGCAGGGATATCCGCGGTCGTGAAGACGCCAAATCCGGTGGCGCTGCGGCCGACGCGGAGGGATGGGTGGGGCGGGCGGGGAGAGGATGGCATATGCCTATGGCCCGAATGCAGTACTCGGGTGTAAGCGCGCTCATCATGCCGATCCGTCCGGCAATTGTCGAATGGTCAGCCAAGCTTCTGGCGTGGCAGAGGTCTGCCTGAACGGAGCGCTTTTGATGGTCGGAGCTTTTCCCCAGTTCCATGTAGGTGAAAGGGTCTTATTTGATATACTGAGGCCATATGAAGAAATTTCTGTATGTCGGAGCAATCCTTGCGTGCCTCGTTCTTGGAACGGGGTTGCGCACGGTGGATGCGGCGGATGGGGAGGTGATCAATTGGTTTCGTGTCCTAGAGACGAAGCTGAACATGATCCAGTTAAACATGGCTAGCAATCATGAGCAGAACGGCACCCGCCTCGATACCGTCGAAACCAAGCTGGACCGCATTTATGAGGCGTGTGGCCGCGGGACGACGGCCGCGCGACGGGTGACGCTTGCCCAGGTGAACACCTGCATCGACGCCTGCTTTACGAGTGCCGCCATCGGCCCCTCTTCGCAGGGTGCGGTGGATAGGCAGCGCTTTGTGGGTTGTGTCGCGCGCTGCCCTTCGAATACCCTTCGCAACATCGAATGCGCGACGACGTACGTTAATTATGCGACCATCGGCGGATCGGTGCGGTTGGACTCGGGTGAGGTCGTCCAGGGCGCGTTGTCGCCGAACGCCTTCGCGCGACAGTGCGCGCTGTACCAACGTGCCACCGAGCCGATGTGTAGGGTGTTCGGGGACCTGTTCCGCAGTAACCTAGGCGCGTGTCTCTTCGACCAGACGGCAAATACCTGCCAGAGCGACTGCCAACGCAACTATCGCAACGACGCCGGATACATTTTCTGTCAGCTGCGTTGCCAAAATCGAACCCGCGCCACGGAGCGCTTTGAGCAGCTGCAGGACGCCGGATTCTTGGATGAGGAGGGCCGTCTGCGGATGACCGTCTCTGACGCCGCCATCAGCCCGCTCGCCCCGACCACGCAGCTGACCAACCCGACGACCCCGTCGACCTCCGTGACCGCGCCCATCCCGGCGACCGAGACGTTCAGCCAATGCGTTTATCGCTGCGATACCGAGCGGACCACCTGCCTTGAGCGAAATGCCAAATCCCCGGAGTGCCAGCCGACCTATGAGGCTTGCTACGCCGGTTGCTCGAGCAAGCGCTCCTAGTCGGATGATCACAAAAAAAGCCCTATATACGGGCTTTTTTTATGTATGCGCGGCTGCCTGGCGGATTGCCGTTCAGTCACGCATATCATACCATCCAGATATGAACATGTTCACTCCCGTGGCAGCAAAGACGGTCGCGGCGTACCTGGACGCCCTTCCCGCCGAACGCAAGGCGCTCATGAAGACGGCGCACGCCTTCATCCGAAAAACGGTTCCGGCCCTCCGGGTCCATTTCGCCAGCAACATGATCGGGTACGGTTCTTTCCCGTATCTCAATTATAAAAAAGAGCGTATCCAGTGGCCCATCATTGCCCTCGCCAGCCAAAAGCAACACGTCAGCTTGTATGTCTGCGCCCTCGAGCGGGGGAAGTACCTCGCCGAAACGCATAAGGCGGAGCTCGGAAAGGTCCAGGTCGGCAAAAGCTGCATCCGGTTCAAAAAATGGGAAGACGTTGACCTCGATGGATTGGCGCGCGTCTTGAAGGCGGCGGAAGCGCATCCGGGCCTACGCGCCGAGTGAGTGCATCTACAAGCGCGAAACGTAACGCATCACGAGCCAGAAGTGACAGAAGCTGCCCGCCATCACGAAGACGTGGAACAGCTCGTGCATCCCGAACCAGCGCGTCCGGCGGACATGCGGATCTAGGGCATAGAAGACGGCCCCGACCGAGTAGCAGGCCCCTCCCAGCAGGAGCCAGCCGAGCGCTGCCCGTGGAAGCCACGTCGAGAGCTGCGGCCAAGCGAGAAGGGCTGCCCAGCCTAGGCCGACATATAAGATGGGCGATAACCAGCCCGTAAGCGCACGTCCGCTGGCTTTTACGGCGATCCCGAGGATAGCGCATCCCCACACCACGCCAAACAGCGCCCATCCCCAGCCGCGCTGCGGAAGGGCGAGCGTGATGGGAGTGTAGGTCCCGGCGATCAAGGCGAAGATGCACGCATGGTCCAGCCGCTGGAAGAGGCGCTTTGCCCGCGTCCCTTGCGCGAAAAAATGAAATAGCGCACTCGCGGCATACAGCAGGATCAGGCTCGATCCGAAGATCGACGCCCCCACCACGTCCGAAGCGCGCCCGTAGGACGCCGCGAAGACGACCATGAGCACGAGGCCTGCCACCGATAGGAGGGCGCCGACCAGGTGCGTTAACGAGCTCAGGGGCTCATTTTGCTTGGGAAGAGGGGTCATAGGGGGCGGCGTGACGTTCGAGCGCCTGCTGCCAGAGATGGGGGAGGTGCGCGGGAAGGAGCGTAACGCCGGGAGGCGCGGTCTCCGCGACGGCCCCGTTGCCGGCGGTGATGGTGTGGACTCCGAATGCGCTCGCCTCGTGCGGGGGCATCCCATATCCCTCGTACCAGCTTGGATAAAGGAGGGCTTGGGCGTGGGCAAGCCAGCGCTCGCGTTCATCGGGAGAAAGGTAGCCTAGGGAAATCACGCCGGGACCCTCTTTTTTTTCGGCGTTTCCGGCCAGGACCAGGCGGTGATCCGGATGGCTTTGGCGAAATGCCGCAAACGCTTGTCGGACGACCTCGGCGTTTTTTCGCTTGTCGGATGCGCCAAAGAGAAGGAAATACGGTTCCGCCACCGGTCGGGGTGCTGCGGCCGTTCTTTTCTTGCTGGTAGGAAGGGTGACCCGCGTGATGCGTTCTTCCGGGACGCGGAGCAGCTCGATCAGGTCACGGCGCGTCCATTCGGATAGCACGAAAAGCGTATCCGCGCCCGAAATGAGCGATCTGGGGCGAGCGGCCGCATGCCAAAGGCGGGTTTTCCAGGTGAACCATTGCGGGCGAAGCAGGAACGAAACGTCGTGGATCAGCAGACCATAGGGGAGCCGCGGCGTGCCGACGATGTTGAGGTTGGGAAAAAACAGCCGATCCACGTTCTGAAACAGGCGTTCAAACGAGAACGCGCCACTGCCGCAGAGGGCGTGCATCGCCTTGCTGGGGATGCGCACATGCCTCCAGGGATACGGAAGGCCGTGCCGTTCCGCTTCGCTCGGTGGCCGCCACCCATACGTCGCAAGTTCCACCTCGCCGGTAAACCCGAACGCGTTCGTTTGCAGGAGGGAGCGTACGGCGTTCGTGACCCCGGTCGGGTGTGCGGCCCGAAGGCAGCTTGCATCAACGAGGGTGCGCATACCGCTCGATCGTTTCCGCGAACCGACGCACGTCAAACGGGTCCATGCGGGCGCGGATCCGCTCCGGATCGTATTCGCCGGGCGCGAACCGGCGCATCGCTTGGATGAAGGCGGCACTTGTCACCGTTGGCAACAGGATCCCGCTGGTGCCCGGCTCGACGATCTCCAACGCTCCGCCCGCCGCGCTTGCGATGACCGGCGTGCCGCTGGCGTGGGCCTCAAGCATGGTCATGCCGAAGTCTTCCACGCCGGGGTGCAAAAACGCGTACGCATCACGATAGAGGGCCCATTTGGTGGATTCGTCGATTTGGCCCAGAAATTCGACGGTGGGTCCGGCCATCCGTTTCAAGGATCGTAGCTGAGGTCCTTCACCGAAGACCTTGAGTGGGGCCCGCAGCTCGTTTGCCGCCTCGATGCAGAGGTCAAAGCGCTTGTACCCGACAAGCCGTCCGCCGGTCAGCCAAAACCGACCGGAGCCGGTCCGTTGGAAGGGGATGCGCGCCACGTCGATGGGCGGATGGAGGATGTCGGCGGTTCGTTGGTAGTATCGGGCGATCCTGGCACGGGAAAGGCGGCTGTTCGTAAGGATCGTTTCTGGACGTTGGGCGGCCTGATGGTCCCAAAGGCGTAAGCGATGGAATGCGCCCTGTAGCGGCCAGGCAATCCACTTGGGCCACCTCCGCCCATCGACATAGGTATGCCGTTCTTCCCATAAAAAGCGGGTCGGCGTGTGGAGATAGCAGAGGGTGCGCGTGCCGGGCGGCACGATCACGCCCTTCGCGAAGCTGGATGAGGAAATGACCACCAGATCATATCCCGACAGGTCAAAGCCCTCGACCATCTGCGGCATCAGCGTCGTCACGAGCGGATACCAAGAGCTGGCCGGAAGCAAGGATTGCAATGGGGACGTGATGAGCCGTTTTGGCGCAAATCCAGGAGGGAACGTGCGTGGATCCGCAAGGAGCGTGTAGATCGGCGCATCCGGAAACAGGCGGTGCAACGCCATGAGGACGCGTTCGGCACCGCCGTCTTGGATGAAATAGTCGTGGACAAGGGCGACGCGCATCATTCGTAGCCTAGCAGGCTTGGCCTGCGATTAGTAGACGCCTTTTGGGCGCAACACGGCGAGGGGGGTCTTCAGGATCACGATGAGATCCAGCAGGAGCGACCAGTTCTCGATATACCACGTGTCCAGGCGCGCCTCGTCTTCGGTGCTGAGGTCGCTCCGTCCCGATACTTGCGCCATGCCCGTGATGCCCGGCTTGATCGCAAGCACCTTGCGATGGTGCGCCTCATATTTGCTGACCTCGCGTGGCTGGTGGGGGCGCGGCCCGACGATCGACATGGTGCCGTTGAGGACGTTCAGCAGCTGCGGAAGCTCGTCAATCGACCACCGTCGGATCCAACGTCCGAACGGGGTGATGCGCGGGTCGTTTTGGATCTTGTAGATGGGGCCTTCTTTGATGCTTTGCGTCTTGATCAGCTCCTTCTCCCGGTGGAGGTTGCGCTCGTTGGCTTCCGAGGAGAACTGGGGCCCGATCGAATCTTTTTTCCACATGGAACGCAGCTTATAGACGGAAAAAAGGCGTCCGCGCTCGCCAACGCGTTCGTTGTGAAACAGGACCGGGAACCCGTCCTGAAGCACGATCACGCAAGCCGATATCACGAGAAGGGGAGAGACTAGGATGAGCGCGATACCGGCCGCCACCACGTCGAACAGCCTTTTGATGATGCGCCCCCAGCCTTCAAGCGGGGTCCCTTTCGGTTCGATGAGCGGGATGCCGGCTTCCGTCATCACGTCGATCCGCGTGAAGCGTGCGGCAAAGAGGTCGGCGAGATAGCGGAACGTGAGGTGCTCTTCTTCTGCGAAGGCGATCAGGTCGAGGGCCTGTTCCTTGCTGGTCTTGGGCTCTGCAAGCAGGACGCCGTCCAGTTTTCCCTCTTGGCGTAAGGCCTTCATCTCTTCACGGGCCGTCTCGTTCCAGGCCTTGTAGCTCCTCACGACCGTGTATCCGAGTACCGGCTTGTGCAGGTAAAGGGCCTTCAGGGAAGCCGCCGCGTTACTCGTTCCGATCACGGCGATCCGTTGGTGCCCGATCCGTTTTTTCAGAAGGTGGCTCCGTATGGCGCGCAAGATGAGCCTCCCGATCCAAACGTAGACGATCGCGAGCCCCCAGACCGCCAAGACGAGAAAGCGGGAAGCCGTCACCTCACGTCGAAAGAAGACCGAAGTGATGAGGATCATCATGCCAGCCGTGCTGCCGAGGATGATCCGTCCCAATTCTTGCCAAGCCGCGCGGTGTTTGGCCGTATACAGCCCGGCCAGCCAAAAACAGATCAGCCAAGCGAAAATGAACGTTGCCGCCGACGCGAGGTAGTCGCCCGGGGTGATCTGTTGCAGGATCGGCCGATATTCCAAAAAAGGCTGGGATAAGCGCAAAATATAGGCCGTCAGCGCGGCCCCACAGAGCGCAAGGAGGTCGGTCGGCACGCGCAAGGCCGTAAACGTAAGGTCAAGCCGTCGCATAGATAGGCAAAGTGTAGCAGGCGAAGATGGGGAGCGAAAGAAACCATCCGTCGGACACGCGGGAGCGGCTGGCCGTCCAGTTGCGCGGCCAACCTGGCATGCCGGGGAGCGGGGAATGCGTGTGCCTTTGTCAACCCTCCCGCGATCGGCTACGGTGTCGAGGTATGACGGGTTCCCTTTGCGGCCATGCCGACCTCCGTTTGCTCCTCGCGCGCATGCGTTCCCGCCCGGCGGGAGCCTACGGTTTTTTTGGCCCGGAACACGTGGGAAAGCGCCGCCTTGCGGAAGGGTTTGCGCGCGATCTCGTGCATCATCCGGAGCCGCTGCCGCTTGAAGGCCATCCCGATCTCGCCCTCCTCGACGCGCAAGTCGATTGCGGCATTGAGGCGGTCCGCGCGTTCCTTGAGCGTACCCATCGGACGGCGGCCCTGGGCGGGCGTCGGGTCTTCCTGGTCGACCATGCCGAGGGCCTGAACACGGCCGGGTTCAACGCGCTCTTGAAAGACGTCGAAGAGCCGCGGCCGGGGGTGACGTTCCTGTTTGTCGCGTCGCAGCCCGATCGCTTGCCGGCGACCTTGCGTTCGCGCCTGGTGCCGCTCGCGGCGCGTGAGGTTCCGTCATCGGAGATCGCTCCGTGGGCGCACGCGATCGGCGCTTCGCCCGCATGGGTCGATGCGGCATATGGTCGTCCCGGCCTGCTTGTTCGGCGTCTTGAGCGGCCGGACGAGTGGGACCGTCTCGTCCAGGCGGCGAACCGGCTCGAGCAGGCCTTCGCCCATCCCGAGCCAGGGTCGCTGGTTGCGGCGCTTGATGATTGGCAAAAGGTCGTCGAGGCCGACGGCCAAGGTGACCAGGCGTGGCGCATCCTGTTGCTCGTCCTCGCGCGCCGCCAAGTGGGGCAGCGGCTCGCCGTGCCGGCGTGGGCGGATGCGGTCCGTCTCGCGTGGCAGGCGGTCGGCGGCCCGCTTCCCGTACGTCTTGCGTTCGAATGGAAGCGGCTTGAAGCGTTGGTCCCGCCGCATGCGCGCCTCCAGGTGGTCGAGGCGTGGGCGCGTTAACGCGGGGTTTTTCGCGCGTGCCCATTCGTGCTATCATTCGTCACATATGAAACGCAGCGCTCTTTTCTTGGCCTTGGGCGGGCTCTCCTTGTTCGGGGCAGGCTGTTTCGGCTTGGGGGCCCAAACGCCAACCGCCCCAGATGGCGGGGTCTACCGCACCGCAAACTACGGAACCGACTGGGCTCAGCCGGCCGTTCTCAACCAGGGAGGCAAGATCGGGAGCATCGGCAACGTCGGCACCGTTTCCGCGGCGTTCGACCCGCAAGATCCGGAAGTCATGTATGTCGGAACCACGCAAAACGGCCTGCTGGTGACGCTTGACGCGGGCGCCTCGTGGCAACAGGCCCGCGGCCTAACCACGGGCCAGGTCGAAGCGATTGCGGTCGATCCGCGCGATACCTGCACCGTGTTCGCTGCTCGGGCAAACCAACTCATGAAAACGGAGACCTGCGGCCGCAGCTGGACCCAGGCCTACTACGACCCGCGCACGGCTCAGCTATATACGACGGTCGTGATCGATCCGCTTAGCTCGCGCGTTGTGTATGCCGGCAACGCCGACGGGGATCTGCTCCGGTCCGAAGACGGAGGCGCATCATGGCGCGTCCTATATCGTGCGGATGCCCGCATTAATGACCTTATCATCGATCCGCGGAACCGAAACGTCCTCTACGTTGCCACGAACGGCGCCGGCCTGCTCAAGACGACGGATGGCGGCGTCACCTGGACCGAAATTCGTGCCCAGATCGATACTTACGAAGGCGCCCGCCGTCCCCTCAAGGTCGTCCTTGACCCGCTCAATTCCAACATCGTCTATCACGTCTCCCGGAACGGGATCCTCCGTTCTGAGGACGGCGGTACCAGCTGGCGCGCGCTGGCATTGCCCACGCCGCCCGCCACGACCAACATCCGTGCGTTCGGGATCCATCCAAAAACGCCGAACCTGCTCGTCTACGCGACGGACACCTCGATCGTGTTCACTTCGGACCTCGGCCAAACCTGGACGCCGAAGCAGCTCCCGACGACCCGTTCTGCCTCGTTCATCGTGTTCGACCAGGGACCGCAGAACAGCCTGTACCTTGGGACGATCCCGCGCCG
>CAZIMD010000023.1:16414-18821 GCA_964540365.1 uncultured Gammaproteobacteria bacterium | reverse complement strand
TTGGCGGAACAGGTCAACATGTGGACGATCCTGCGCCAGGAGGACGAGGAGATCCGTGAGGCTTTTCTTCTTCCGCTCTGGCGCCGCCTGCGCGCGTATCGCGCTAAGCTCGTGTCGTCGGAGGGTACGGCTTCCGCTTTCGCCGCCCGTCTCCAGGGCCAGATGGACCTGATCTGGTTCCTGGTCCGCAATGGGTATGAAAGCGACTTGCTCGACGCGATCCAGCAAAACCAGGCCCTGCTCGACGCCCTCGAGAGGAGCGGTCCCCAGACCCAGCAGGAGCTCGCTCCCCTCTGTGATGACGCCTGGCCGGAGGCCGGGATCAAGGAACAGCTGGAGTCGTTGTGCAAAGACAGGGTGATCCGTCCCGTCGACCCGCCCACCGACCCCCCGACCTACGAGCTCACCCCGTACGGCCGCGGGGCCCTCGCGGACCTGTGCATCGACCCCTGACCGTTCGGTTGTTCCGGGCGGTCTTTTTATATCTTCTTATCATCCCAGTTCTTTTCTAGGCCCACGTCCGCGTCTCGTTGATCGATTCTTTTTCACGGAGCGCCTGGTCCAGATCAATTTCAAAGACATTGCAGATGTCGAGGAGGTAGAGGAGGACGTCGGCCGCCTCATGGGCGCAGGCCTGTTTGCGTTCGGGGTCGTTTGGCTTTTTCATCAGCATCCGCGCCGCTTTCGAAAGCTCGCCGCCTTCCTCCAGCAGCTTCATGAAGCGATCCGCCATGGATTGCTTGTCGAAGCCGCGTTCGATCACCATGGCGGCGATATAAGTCTGGATGGCAGGGAGGGAAGCGGCGGGGGAAAGGGGTGTCATATGGGCAGAGCTTAGGAAAAGGGTTTCGGAAACGCAAAAAGAAAAACGACCCGAGGGTCGTGTCAGGTGTCTTGGTTCGGATCGCCCTTGCCGTCCATGATCTTCCTGATGCAGGGCTCGCAGGCGTAGCCGCCCTGGAAGGTCTTGGCCGTGCCGTCGATCGCCTTGAAGGACGAGAACGTCGCGTCTTTGTGACGCTGTCGCTCCTCTGCGGCCACGCGTCCGAAGACCCAGTTCTCGATGCCCTTGGCTCCGCACAATGGGCAGCTCGTGCCGATGTCCACGGCCCAGTCGCTGAACCCGTTGCGTGCGGCCCACGCCTCGTCGAGCGCGTGCAGCGGTGAGAGGTTGCCGCAGATGGTCGCGAGGGGGACGTCGGGGAACTGCCGGATGGTGCGGGCGACGGCGGCGCCGAAACGGTCGCGCTGGCGGTCGTCGAGCGGTTCGGCCGTGACGCGGACGCTCTGGGCGTCGAACGCTGAGACGGCGATCGGGATCCCGTCCGCGCGCAGGGCCGTCACCAGGACGTTGCCGATGCACCGGTGGAGCGCTTCCCGTTCGCGGAACGCGGGGCCATCGACGAAGCGCTCGCGCAGCTTGGCGTAGGTGAGGCCTGGCAGGGTGATCGGGGCCCCGAGCACGAACGAGAGGAACCCGTCCCCCGAGTGGTCATCCGACTTCTCGAAGAGCGCGTAGTAGGCCCCGCCGATCGCCATGCAGGTAAGGCTGTAGGGGACGATGGCGTAGGCGGCGAACAGGCCGAGCCTGAAGAGTCGGTTACGGTGCGTGTCGTTCATGGGCCGGTCCTTTCCTTGTTTGGATCGCCTAGGCGACGTTAACAAACGGCCCGCTTTTGTCAATGGGATGAGGAGATTGCCTCAACGGATGGGCGGGTATACGTTTTATCCATGTCTGGTCTGTCTCACCCCTGGAATCTCACCCCGTCCGACGCCATCGCATTACAGGCCCGTTGGCGCGAACGCATCCGGCTCGTGCCGCTTGCCGCCCCGCCCCGTCGCATCGCCGGAGCCGACGTAAGCATGGAGTGGCACTCCGACATCGTGTTCGCGGGGTTCGTGGTCCTTACGTATCCAGACCTCGAAATCATCGATCGGGCGGCCGTGCAAGCGGTCGCGACCTTTCCCTATGTTCCGGGCCTGCTTTCCTTTCGGGAGATCCCTTCGTTATTGCAGGCATGGGAAAAACTTACGGCGAAGCCCGACCTCGTCTTCGTCGATGGCGTCGGGATCGCCCATCCGCGCCGGTTGGGGATTGCGACGCATTTGGGCCTGCTGATCGATCGACCCACGATCGGTTGCGCCAAGAGTGTCCTGACGGGCGTTTATGACGACCCGGAGAGCGTCGCCGGATCATGCTCGTTCTTGCGTGATTCCGCAACGCGGGAGCCGCTGGGCATGGCCGTTCGGACAAAGGCGAACGTGAAACCGATGTTCATCTCGCCCGGCAATGGACTGACGATCCAGGAGGCGGCGGATCTTGTCTTGAACTGCACGAAAAAGCATCGGATGCCGGAGCCGACGCGGCAGGCGCACCTGTTCGTGAATGAGGTGCGGAGGGCGGCGA
>CAZIMD010000023.1:7412-16314 GCA_964540365.1 uncultured Gammaproteobacteria bacterium | reverse complement strand
CCGGAGCCGACGCGGCAGGCGCACCTGTTCGTGAATGAGGTGCGGAGGGCGGCGAGGGGGAATGGCACGCGATCCGCCTGATGCGTCCTGGGTAGGCGTACAGAGGGAACGGCGGTGTTTTTCAGCGCTGATAGACCTGAACCGAACGTACCATCGTATGGGTGGCGAAGCGTTGCAGGAATGCGCGTTCGTCTGTCGAAAGGGTGTCGGGATTGAATACGAACACGGTTTTTGCCGATGCCTGGAGCTGCGGATCCTGTGGGAAGCGGATGAACGTCGTGCCGAGGAGGTAGTTCCAGTCATAGCCATAATCGCCGGCGACCATGGGGGCAGGCGTGCTGTTCGTGAATGCTCGCAATTGTGCGAGGTCGGCGGAGGTCCGTTGTGGGGTGGTTGCCGTTAGGGGCTTCCACAGCATCCAGAGGTCGAGGCCCGCCAGGATCGCCACCAGGATCGCGCCCACGGCGATGACCGTCCGTTTTGCTTCTTGGAGTTTCAGGACCCCCCAGACGGCGAGCGGAAGGGCATACGAGACGTAGTACGGGGCCGGGTTTTTGTACAGGTAGGCCGTAAAGAGGAAGAGCGTGATGAGATAGGCGACCGTTTCTGCGTTTGGGCGGCGTTCCGTCCGCCATGTCGCCACGCCAAGGATCGCCGCGCCTAAAATGAGCCGCGCGCATTCGCCGCTCCAGACCCAGGCGAGCCGCGCCCAACCGGTTGCCTCGCTTCGCTTGGCAAGGTCGATGGCATCCGCGAGGGCGAACGGGTTCGTGCCGAGCCAGAGGATGACTAGTCCCGTGTGGGCCGCGACGAGCGCCGCGGTCCCTGCTACCTCCCAACGGTCCGGCATGCCTGGCCGCTCCTGCCAGGCCCGCCACAAGGCCCAGCCAACGAGGGGAAACAGCAGGAGGCCCTGGATCTGTGACCAGATGGCCAGCAAATATCCGCCCGCGAGCAGCGGGAGCGAGACGCGTTCACGCGAAGTGAAGCTGTAGATGATCAGTGCTAATCCTAGCGCCAAAAACGAGGTCTGAAACCCTTGTCCGGTCCACGAGACGCTGGCCGCATGCAGTAAAACCGGGGCAAGGAGGAGGAAGGACGGCAAGCGTCCGCGTTTTAAGATCAAGCCGAACAGCAGCCAAGCCGCCCCGAGATCGGCCAGGAGCGTGGGAAGCCGTACCGCGAGGATCGTCGAACCAAAAAGCGCTTGGCTGGCAAGGGAAATCCAGCGTCCCAACGGCGGATGGGGGACCGGGATGTTGAGGGCGTACTTCGCGGGATCGGTCGACAGGATGCCGCGCGACACGCTCCAAGCGAAGAAGGCCACGACAAGGGCGGTCCAGCCGACCATGAGGCCCAGCAGCAAGCGGCGTTCAGCGTTCGGTGACATAGGTCCAGGCGTAGGTGTCGGGTTCGGCGCGCGACCAGGTGACGCGGATCCGCTGGCGCGGCGCGTGCGAGGTGACCAGGTTCGGTTGTTCCAGGAGCTCGAGCTCGCATGTCCCATCCGGGCAGCGCAGCGACTTGATCACGAAAAACGAGCGGGGGAGGCCGTGGTCGTCACGGAGGCCGTTTAGGATGGTCGTCAGCTGTCCGCGGACCTCACCCGACGCGTACAGGTCGCGCAGGTTCCAGCCGCGGGCAAGCAAGACGCCACCGATCCCGATCGTCACGAGGGCGCTGAAGAGAAAAAATAGGCGCACGCGCAACGGCATATCACTTTTTCTCATGGTACGCCTGTTCCGTGTTGACCGCCCAGAGGTCGGCCTTGTCGGTGGAGCCGGCGAGGATCAAGTCCACGGCCGTCATGGCCGTGAGCATCGAATGGTCCTGGTTGTTGTAGCGATGCATCCCGTTACGCCCAATGAGGAAGATGTTCTGGAAGCCGTCGAGATAGGCGCGGAGCGTGTCGAACTCGTTGTAGGTGCCGAAATAGGCGGGATACGCCTTCTTTTCGCGCAGAACGGTCCCATCGAGGACGTCTTCGTGGCGGATGAGGCCGATGGCGGCGAGCTCACGTTTGCCGAGCTCCAATAGGTCCGCATCGCTTTTCTCCCAAAGCGCATCGCCCTCATTGCAGAAATATTCCATGCCGACCCACACCGTGTTCTGGTCATTCACGAGATATTCGCTCCAGTTATTGAAGACCTGCAACCGCCCCACGTGGACGTCCGGATCGTGGATGTAGATCCAGTTGTCGGTGATGGTGGGGCTGTTTGCCTCGAGACCGAGGCGTTTCACGAGCAAGCCAACCGTCAAGAAGTCACGGTAGCTGAGGCCGTTCGCGATCCGGCGAGGCGCTTCCGGGACGTCGGTCTTGAGTCCGGCCACGAGCTCGCGCATCGGCATGGTCGAGAAGACGTAGTCGGCCTGGTACGTTTTTTGGCCATCGGAGCCACTCGTCGTAACGGAAATAATCCGATCGCCTTCGACTTGGAGCGATGTGACCCGTTGGCCCATGTGAATTTCCCCGCCCTTGGCACGTACCTCGTCGGCAACCGTTTCCCACATGAGGCCGGGACCTAGTTTCGGATAGAAAAAACGTTCGATGAGGGAGGTTTCCGTTTCTTTTTGCGACAGCGAGCCACGTTTTGGCAGGAGCTGCTTGAGGTAATGCGTGATGACTTTGGTGATCGACAGCCCCTTGATGCGTTGTGCGCCCCATTCCGGGCTGATCTCGCGGCAAGGGAGGCCCCAGACCTTTTCCGTATACGAGCGGAAAAACGTCTTGTAGAGCTCATCGCCGAATCGGTTCAGGAAAAAATCCTCGAGGCTCTTTTCGGGCTTGATGGGGAAGAGGCGGCGTCGGACATAGGTGAATCCGATCTTGATCATGCGCCAGAACCCGAGTTTTCGGACGGTGTCCCAGGAAAGCGTAATGGGATAGGGAAAAAACTGCTTGCCGAAGAAGATGCGCGACAGCCGGTTACGGACCAGCATGACACGGTCCGTCGTGGTGGGATCGACGGTCTTGTGAGGCGCGTTCACGTTCGCGGTGCGGTTCTGGTAGCACACCGTCAGGTCGCCATCCGCCCGCGTTTCCAGGGGCAGCATCGATAGCCACCACTCCATCACGCGATCCGACTTCGAAAAGAAGCGGTGGCCGCCGATGTCGATGCGGTTCCCCTTGTAGACGACGGTCTTGGAGATGCCGCCGACGTACGCGTCGCTCGCCTCAAGCACGACCGGCTGGATGTCGGTGCGGGTGAGGAGCTCGTAGGCGGCGGTGAGGCCGGCCGGGCCGGCGCCGATGATGATCGCGGTTTTTTTGCTCATACGGGTTTTTTGGTGAACAACAGCCATTTACGGACCCCATAGTTCCAGAAGAAGACGATTCCGACGCTCACGGCTTTCGCGAGCCAAAGCGGCCAACCGAACCGCTCGACGCCGAGCCACAAGAGGAGGGCGTTCCAACCGGCGCCGAGGAGGCCGATCGCCGCGAACCAGAGGAATTCGAGGCGCGCATCCGCCAACCGCCGTTCTCTGAACGCCCAGCGGACGCTGAGGAGGTAATTTGCCGCAAGTCCGGCCATGAACCCCGCGAACCCGGCCGCCTGGTAGGGGATGCCTAGGACCGCCAGGAGCGCCAACGTTCCCGCGTCCACAAGCAGGGCCAGCACGCTGACGACGAGGACGCGTCCGAGCTCGGGCAGGTGTGCGCGCATGGGTCTCGTCGCCAGGATAGGGGTTTGGAGGGGGCGTGTCTAATGTGGAGGGCTGTAGGGAGTCGACCGGTCCGATTTTTTTATCTGGCAATGGACACGCCGAAAAAAAGAGAGGCCCTACCCGATCGGTTCGGGCGGCCTCTTCAGCGGATCTTGGCGCGCGGGTTGTGGTCCAGGAAGTACGTGGCTTCGACGGCCGCCGCCTTGCTGACCTCGATGGTCAGGTCGCGGACGGGTCCGAGCGGCACGCCGTCGACGAAGCCGTGCGGCTGCCGGCGCTCCCACTCGTAGGCCTCGAAGCGGACCTTGCTTTCGAACGAGAGGCCGAACGGGCGGTAGTTCGACGGTTCGCTGTAGTCGTTGAACCCGCCCACGGCGAAGGTCAGCGTGTTCGAGGTGACGGGAAGCATCATGCCGCCCAGCGACCGGGCGTAGCCGCTGGAGCCGACGGGGAGGGCCACGAGGGCGACGTCCGCCATCAGTCGATCGAAGGGCACTTCCTCGTCAATGCTCACCTTGACGGAGAGGACGCCGCCTCCCTCTTTCTGCACCCAGGCGTCCTGGTAACCGAACATGGTGTGCTTGACGCGGTTCGCGTCGGTGTAGGTCACCCGCAGCATCGGCAGGTGGTAGGCCTTCATCGGTTCGCGGAGGGCGTCGGGAAGGCGGCGCTCCCCGAGCTCGTTCATGTGGTAGCCGCGGTGGCCGGCGTTCAGGCCGAAGATCGGGACGCGGTGCCGCCAGAACCGCCGCGCGGTCCGCATCATGAGCCCGTCGCCGCCGAGGACGAAGATGCAGGTCGGGTCATCCGCGCCGGACGTGGGGAAGCCGAGCTGGGCTGCCAGTTCCAAGGCGCGCGGGGTCGGGTAGTCCTTGTCGATGACCGCCAGTGGCCGTCGGAGGTCGAGCTCGAGCCGGACCGGGTTCTTGGGGTGCGCGTCGCGGTAGAGCTCGTGACGGTCGATGTAGGCGGCCACGCGCTCGTCGACGTGATCCCGGAAGGAGTCGCAACCCGTCCGCAGCAGGTCCCGGATATGGCGGCTGCCGTCATGCCAGTGGGGCTCGTCGGTGGGCATGACCGCCATGGAACGCGGCGGCAGGTCAGTCGGATCATAGTCGCCGCGCACGATGACGATGAAGCGCAGCCGTTCCCAGAGTTCCGGGCCGTGGTGCCAGGTCGTTTGGATCTTCGAACGGCCGTCCTTGCCGCCGCGGGTATCCGTGGTGTCGACGACGTGCCACACCTCGTCGCCATGGGCGCCGTACTGCGCCTCCAGGTCATGGGTCCGGGTGAAGGTGGGGAGCTCGAGGTCGTCGAGGTCCACGCGGCAGCGGGGGATGCGGGCGAACATCATGTCGGCCATCGAGGCGCGGTGGACCTCCAGGGTCCGGTTCTTCGTGGGGTCGTCGTCGCGGGGCCCGCAGGGGATCACCACGATCTCGTCGAAGAAGGGGTCGCCCGTGCCGGGATTCATGATCTCGGCGAGGGCCAGCAGGAACTGCCGGTGGTGAAGGCCGGGAGGGCTGAAGAGCTTGCTGTAGATGGCGATGCGTCGGGGCATGGTCGTCTCCTGTGGGAGGGGAAAGGGCCGTTTGGACGGTTGCCTAAGATAGCGTAATGAAGCGCGCTCGTCAAGAGACGAATGAGAGAAAATGCCTAAAATAAGCGAATATATAAGGGATATATGGCCTGATTTGCGGATTCAGCCACGAGAGTTCGTTCGGATTGACAAAAGACGAACATGCGTTAGGCTTCCAGAACCCATTTCAAGGAGGCTCGTGATGCGTTCAGAAATGCGTGTCCTGCTGGCGGCGTATGCGTCCGTGATTCGAGCCGTGTACGCGGCTGACCTGTTTCCCTTCTCCCATGTGACGCGGACGGCGATCTCGATCCGCAAGCGGCCATGGGAGCTGGAGCTCGTCCTCTGGCCTGAAGCGGGGGATGATGACGGCAAGGAACCGTTCGGGTTCGTCCTGCGGGTGATGCGCGGGGAGGAGCGTCTCCTCCTCGAGGTCCGCCTGGACCTCGACGACGGCCGTTCATTCGCTGTCTTCCAATGTACGCAGGGGCTGCGCGATCAGGCGATCCAGATCCTCCCCTCGTTCGCATCAGCGGGGACGCTCGTCGAGCGACAATGCCAATGTCCGCCGTTCGAGCCTTCCGTCCAGGGGGAGCTGTCCCTCCCACCCTTCCCGCCCGATGACCGGATTGCCCAGGTGACCTATGCCATGGGGATTCCCAGCGAGACGCTGTTCGAGGTGATCGAGGGAATGGTCATGCCCGTCGCTGAGGAGGTGTGTTCTGCCGAGTTCTGACATGGAGACTCGGTTTTTTTCTTACATGCCTGCTGAAGCTTGTATTTTTATAGTACCTTGTATAACATGGTACTATCTGTTATGCTCCCGATAGCCCTCCCATATGTCTCCCCATCCACCCCTCAACCTCGCCAACATCAACGCGCAGATGCGTAAGGGGCTCTTGGAGTTCGCCCTCCTGCTCATCTTGTCGCGCGGGCAGGCCTATACGAACGACCTGCTCGAGGAATTGCGGGCCGCGGGGCTCCTCGTCGTCGAGGGGACCGTGTACCCGTTGCTCATGCGCCTCAAGACGGCCGGTTGCCTCACCTATGATTGGATCGAAAGCAAGAACGGGCCGCCCCGTAAATACTACGCCCTCACGCCCGCCGGCCGTACCTTGCTTACCGAACTGACGCAGACCTGGCAGCGGCTCGACGCCTCGATGACCGCGCTTACCAAGAAATTTATCCCTACCGTATGAAGAAGACCCTTTCGTTAAGCTTGGGCGGCCGCGTGTTCGCCGTCGAGGAGGATGCTTACGCCCGCCTGTCGGCCTATTTGACGGCGTTGAAGGACCGGTTTTGCGGCGAGCCCGCGGTCGATGAGCTGATGCAGGACATCGAGGCGAGCCTTGCCGAGAAGTGCGCCCAGCGAATCACGCCGTATAAGGAAGCGCTGACGTTGGCGGACGTCGAGGAGGTCATCGCCGTTCTTGGGGATGTTGATGCGATCGCCGATGAGGGGCGTTCCGAAGCGGAACCGATCCCCGAAGCGGAAGCGGCTTCCGTCCCGAAGCGCCTGTACCGTGATGCGGAAGACGTGGTGGTTGCCGGGGTTTCCGCGGGGTTGGCGGCCTATTTGGACGTCGATCCGCTCTACGTACGCCTTGGCTTTATCGTCCTGACCCTCCTGAACGGGATCGGCTTCGTGCTGTACGGCATCCTCTGGCTGGTCGTGCCGCGGGCCTTGACGCCGGTCCAGAAATTGGAGATGCGCGGTCGCCCGACGAGCGTGCAGGCGTTGCAGGAGCGCCTTCGGGAGAAGGCTTCCGAGCTTTCCCAAGAGGGGAAAGCCGCATGGAAGCGCCTCGAAGGGCCGACGTCGCCGGTGCGTCGCCTGCTGTCGCTGCCCGTGCGCCTCGTGGCCGCCGTGTTCGGCTTCTTCACCCGACTCGTGTCGGCGATCGGGCCGGTCCTGCGCGTGCTCGTCGGGGCGTCCCTCGCGCTTTTCGCGACGCTAGGGATCGCTGGCGTGGCGATGCTCGCGGCGCTCCTCGCCTTCCGGGCGCGTTCGCCGTATCTCGTTTCGGACGTTCCGCTCGCGGAGCTGGCGCAGCATCCCTCGTATTATGTGGGCATCGGCGCCTTCTTTCTCCTGTGCGCCGTGCCATTGTTCTTCGTGGCCCTGCTCGGCACGACGATCCTCCGTCGCAAGAGCGCGTTTCGGACGGCGGTCGTGGCTTCGCTTGCCGCGCTTTGGGTCGTTGCCGCGGCGACAGGGGCGGTTGTCGCAACGGAATTGGTCCCTTGGGCGCAGGAACGGGCGCAGCAACGCCACGAGCAGGAACTGACGACGCGCACGTATGCGCCCGGCTCGGTCCAGGCGCTGGTCGCTTCGGGCCGCATCCGGTTGCGCGTCGTGCAAGGGGAGTCTTCTTCGCTTGTGTTACGCGGCGGAATTCACGACCTGGAGACCCTGACGACAAAAGAGCGGGATGGCGTCTTGTCGATCGACCATCGCTCGCTCGGGTCCCGGTTCTGCCTGTTTTGTGATGCGCAACCGATCGAAGGCGTGCTCACCCTGCCCGCCTTGAACGCGGTCGAGGCGCGGGATCGGACCCAGGTCACGGTCCAGGGGTTCTCGCAGGATATGCGCCTGACGGTGAAAGACGTCGCACGTCTCGAGATGGGGCTGCGCGGCCAGGGTGTCACGGCGTCGGTTTCTGATGTCGCGCACCTGTCCCTCACGGGGTCCAGCACAGAACTTGCCGTGGAGGCGCAAGACGCTTCGCGCACAGAGGCCGACGTGAACGTTTCCGGGACGCTAACGGTGCGGCAAACGGATGTCGCACGCGTCACCTTGAAGGGGGGTGCCGCCGAACTCCGCGCCCACCTGCAGGACGCGACGCGGCTGGAGGCTTCCGGCCTTGCGGCCGACGTGGTGGCGGTGAGCGCGCAGGACGTGGGCCGTGCCGAAGTCTCGCCCCGTCGAGGCTTCACGGCCACAAGTACGGACGCGAGCCGGATCCTTCATGGGGACCTGGCGCCGACGGCGTCCTATCGGGACGGCCAGGGGCGGATCGAACGCAACAACGCGGCGGCTGAATAGCGGGCCGCGTTTTTTTGCTTAAATCCGGTGATCCGTTTCGGTGGGGGTGTCGAGCCCCGGGGCTCATCGATGGAGTGGGGGTTCGATGATTCCTTGTCGCGTCGATATCTCGGATTGGATAGGGCGTCTGACGCGGGGCCATCCTGCGGCGTTCAGCCGTATTTGCCAGTAGCCGGCCGTCATGCGATGGTATGTCCCTATGAAAACCACGTACCAAGGCGGGTGCCATTGCGGGAAGGTGCGCTTTGAGGCGGCGGTCGACCTCACGAAGCCAGCCCTCATGTGCAACTGCTCGATCTGTTCGAAGCGGGGGTATGTGCTCGCCTTCGTCCCAGGGAACGATTTCAAGCTCGTTTCCGGCGAGGAGGCCCTGACGGACTACCTGTTCAACAAGAAGGCCATCCACCACCTGTTCTGTTCAACGTGTGGCGTGGGAGCGTTCGGGCGGGGGGTCGGGCCGGATGGGGGTGAGACGTTCGCGGTGAACGTGCGCTGCCTGGACGGCGTCGAGCTGGAACGCGTCCCGACCGTCCCATACGACGGCAAGAGCCGATAATGGTTCGAAAGATCGTCTCGGGGGCTTGGTGAAGGCGCATCAGCGGGTGCTCGCA
>CAZIMD010000023.1:0-7312 GCA_964540365.1 uncultured Gammaproteobacteria bacterium | reverse complement strand
GGGTCCCCGAGATCGGCCAGCCGACGCCCGTGATCGATGCCGACACGGAACGGATCGTCCGAAGCGTTCGCGCGTGGGGCGCAACGACAGGGGCGGAAATTCTGGCGAAGCCGTGCTCCGGGTCTGTCCGCGTGCAAATGACGCGCTTATCAGCTATGATGATCCCATCTATGAAGCCGTTTTCCCCTCTTGCGAAGGTCGTATCGGGTCTTATGGCCCTCGCGACCATCGGTGCCGGATGTTCGAACCGTCCACCCGTTACGACGCCTCCAGAAGACCCGACCGCGATCTTCGGTCGCCTGCCGGATGAGCCCGTGCCCCCGGCGCCACGTCCGGAGGGCGTTTTCTGCGGCAACGAGTACTATCCCCTGAAGCCGGGGTACGGCATCCGGTACCGCACGACGTTTCCGGCGGCGGACGGGGTCACCGGCCAAGGGGCGTATTCCTTTCGCGTGACGAATGTCGAAAACGATGTCGCGAAGATCGAGACGGTCGTCGAGAGTTCGGACGGAAGCCAGCCGCCCATCCGTTCCACGCAGTCGTTCGGGTGTGAGAATGACGCGTTGAAGGCGCTTGCCTATGTAGACGTCGGTTCGCGCGTTACCGGCGCCGCCAGCGCCAACAAGTTCAAGATTGAGACGACCGAAGCGAACGGCGTGTTCCTGCCTCGACGGGTCCGGCTTGGGGATTCCTGGGTCTCCCATTTTAAGGCAACGCTGACGCCGCAGAACGTGACCAAAAATAGCCCCATTCGCCAACCGATGTCCGTGACGGTCGATATCGAGCGGGGCGCGGAAGCGGTCGAGACGGTTCGAGTGCCCGCGGGAACATATACCGCCGTCCGCTTGCGGGTGAACACGAGCATCAACGGGATCGAATCGATGTCGGGGACGGAATGGTGGGTGGAAGGGGTCGGGATGGTCAAATCCGCCTTCGATGCGGGGTCCGGGGTGAAGGACATCCTTTCTGAAGCGACGAGCGTGACGGTCCCCCGTTAACCGGGTCGGCCCCATTGAAAAAGACCGCGCAAGGGCGGTCTTTTTCAATGGGGGATCAGCCCTCATCGCAACTGGTGGAGGTAGCTGCGCGTCGCGGCGCCAAGGGTCCCGGTTCCGCGCGTCAATCCGAGCGGCGTGAGGATCGCCTCGGCATGCGCCTCTTGAAAACGCGTGAGGGCTCGGGCGAGCAATGGGCCGAAATAGGTCGTCTCTTGGCCGTGCGCGCCCGGCCCCCGCAAGGCGAGCGTGAAGCCGTTCTCGTTGAGGAAGCGCGCCAGCCGTCGGACATCTTCGCCGCGCGACCCGAGCCGAAGCGTCCGGGTGAAGCGGACCATGGGTGCGGTAGGTGGTACGGCCGCCGCCGGCTCGTACCGAATCGTGCGCGTCATCGTCTCTGAAGGGTGCCCGTTGCGGGAATAGTAGCGTAGGTGCAGGCGGTAGGTGCCGGGCGTGTCGGGAAGCGAATAGCTGACGGTTTGCGCGTATGGAAGGAGGGAGGCGAGGGGAAAATCCGGGTCCAGCGAAAGCGCATATCCGCGGACCGTCGCCGGGTCCGCATCGAGGGTAAGCGTCAGGGTCCGCGCGCTCGTCGTCTCTTCGCCGCCATTGATGCGGAAGCCGAGAGGGGAGCGCGTGTCTGCCGATGGGGATGGGCGAGGACCGAGGGGTGGAGCGGGTTCGAGGGCCACGCCACCGCCGCCCCGGTCGCTCAGGCGGAAGGCGGCGGAGGCGCTACCGGTATCGGATGCGTCTTTCGTATCAACGAACGTGACGCTCACCGTTCCGCTCTGGACGGCATCGAGGGCATCGTCGCCGGTCGCGCGGCTCGAGAGGCGGATCGGGAGGGGGCCCGCACGGAATATCCCGGAAGCTGCGGCGGTCTCGCGGAACGTCGGTACCACCGTGTCGCCGAAACCGGTGACCTGCACCACGGCGCCGCTCGTGATCGTATCGACGGTCGAGCCGCTGAGGTTCGCGTCGTCATCTTGCAGCGTGACATACACGTCCGGCTCATATCCCGAGAAGGACGTGACCGTATTGCCGTCCGCATCCGTCAGCCGCAGGGAGGTCAGGGGGTGGATGATGCTGCCGGTCTCGGTGATCGTTCCGCTGTTCGTGAAGGTGGGCGCCGAGAGCCGCTTGCCGCTCGCGATCGTCAGCGTCCCAAGGTTGGTGAAGGCGTTGGTGGTCGTGACGTGGTCCGTGATCGTTGCCCCGGTGCTTGAGGTTGTCAGGTTCCAGTACGCGAGCGAGGGGATGGTCACGTCGCCGTTCGCGTCAAAGCGGACGGTCGATGAGGCGAAATCCACGTCTCCGGTGATGGTGATGGGGTCGTCTTCGCCCGAGATCGTGAGGGTACCATCATCGAGGTCGAGCGATCCGGAGACCGTCAGCGTCTCGTTCACGTCCAGGTCGCCGAGCAGCGTGACCCCGAGCGCATTTGAGATCTCCAGGTTGTCGAACGCGTATCCGTCGGGAACCGTTTGCGGGGTCGATGTGGCGGCGAAATGGACGGTCGAGAAGTTCCCGGGGAGGAAATAGGTCTCGGATGAGGTGAGGAGGCGCTTGTAGAACGTCAGGCGGTCGCCGTCGTTGCCGCTCATCGAGAGGTCGAACCCGCCCGTGGCATCGTCCGCAAACACCACGTCGCCGAAAAAGGTGCTGCTGCTCCCTTGGCGTCCGTAAAAATAGCCGGCGCCGGAGAAGGTCGTCGTCCCATAGGCCGAAAAGGGCAGGCTGGTCCCGTTGTTGTAGAGCCGTGATCGAGCGCTGACGCTCCCGCGTGCGATGACGCCGTCGATCCCGAGGGTGCCCGATTCCACGTCGATCGACCCATTGACGGTGGCCGTGGAGTGGTTGGCGAGATAGCTGAAGTAGGTCTGGTTCGTTCCGCGCACGATGACGTCGTTGAAGGTCGTGTTGGTTTCCGAATTGAACCCGCGCGCCATGGCGTTGGTGGCGTTGTGCAGGATGACCGTCCCCGTGCCGGGAGAGAAAGTGCCGTCACTGATGGTGAACGCGTTCCGTACGACGAGGGTGCCCGTATCGATGGAGAACGTGCCCGCGTTGGCCACGGCTCCGGTGGTCGTGGCGGTCGCGCTGCCGATGGAAAACGTCCCGTTATTGTTGAGCGCATCGGAAAAAAGGGCGCTGCCGCTCACGAGCGAGAGGATGCCGGTCGAGGTCACCACGCCTCCGAAGGTCAGGCTGCTGTTGGTCGAGTGAATGGTGCCCCCCGTCTCGACGGTGGTCGTTCCCGAGACCGTCAGCCCGCTGGAGACGATCTCCACGGTTCCCGACGTGCTGAGCTGGTAGACGGTCGCTTCACCGATCAGGTTCGTGGTCGTCCCGTTTGGGATGAGGACCGTATCCGCCGAGGTGGGGACCCGCCCGCAGCTCCAGTTTTCCGCGACAAGGAAATCGTTCGTCGGTTCGGTGGATGCGAAGGCGCAGGGATCGGGTGGAACGGCGAGGGCCCGCTGCACGGGAAAGAGCGCTGTCGCGGCCAGGAAGGCCAGCCCGACGGCCAAGAAGGAGCGGAGGGACATAGGGGTTTTGGTCTTAAGCATAGCACACCTTGCCCTATCCAGCGTTCCGGGGCATCTGAAGCGTGCGGCGACGCGCCGGGATGGTCGGCCGGGCCGCCGCGTTCCACAAAAAACGCGTTCCGTTAGGGGCGGAACGCGCGGAGGTCGATCTCCAGGTGGGGCGTCAGGTTGTACGCGAGGCCGAAGAAGGGCGGGCGCCCCTCTTCCCGCCGCGACGGGTCATACCCGATGAGGGTGACCGACGTGTTGCGGAGCTCGCCGAGCGAGCGGTGGTCGGCTCCGGTGACGGCCGCGAAGAGCGCCTTGATCCCGTTGCCGTGGCCCACCAGGAGCGGGCGGAACCCGCGGACGCCCTCGTCATCCTCGTGCCGGATGGCCATGTCGAGGACCCACTCGCAGTACAGCGTGGCCACGTCGGCCATCGACTGACCGTTCGGGCTGCGATAGAGGCCGCCGGGCAGGGCGTTCATCCGCTGCCGGAGGCGAAGGGGGAACCCGCTGTGCGCGTCATCGCCGCGGGAAAGCTCGCGCAGCCGCATGTCGTCGGGGAGGATCCTGACGCGCCCTTGCGCGTCGTCGAACAGCTCCTCGCGCGTGCCGATGGCCCGCCTGAGGTCGGAGCTTCCCACATGCGTGACGTCGAGCCGCTGGAGATGCGGCTTGAGGTCGCGGGCCTGCTGCCGGCCGAGGGCAGTCAGCGGGGTGTCGGTGCCGCGC
The DNA here is from genome assembly GCA_964540365.1 of uncultured Gammaproteobacteria bacterium. Lineage (GTDB taxonomy): Bacteria > Patescibacteriota > Patescibacteriia > 2-12-FULL-60-25 > 2-12-FULL-60-25 > JAGOUA01. The sequence goes on along the minus strand of CAZIMD010000023.1, from coordinate 3,048 downwards.
TCGTGCGTCCCGCCGCGGGCCGCATTCGCTTCGCTTTCGCCATGCCGCACGCACGCCAAGGTGAAGGGATGGCGGGGGAGGTAAATGGGGGACGGGGGAGGGTCCAAGACCGCGGTTCCTTTCTTTTGGTGCCGGTACCGTTAGGCGTGCGCATGCTGCCACGGGGCCGGAGCGGGGTCAAGGGGGCCCATCCGCACATCGGATGCCTGCTTCGGGGAAAGAGGGGAGGTGGTATACTGCCGGCAAGAGCCATATCGCCTTCCTCGCGCCCGTATGCCCGCACGCGCACGTCCTATCCACGCTATGAACCATCCTAAGACCGAAACCGCCTTCGAGGCCGAAGTCCGCGCCCTTATGGATCCGGGACGCCTGGAACGCGCCTTGGCGCGCGGGAAGGGGTTCCGTCCCGCGCTCCTGCCGCGGATCCTGGCGGGGCTGCTCGTCCGCGGCGGCGCCCTGGCTTATGGCGAGCGCCCATCGTATCTCAAGTTCCGTGCCGTCGAAGTGATCGCGCGGGTACCCTACCACTCCTGGCAGGCTGTCGGGTTCCTGCTCATGACGCTGTTCTATGCCGATGAGCGCCGCGCCCTTCGGCTTGCCGAGACCGAGGAGTTCGCACGCATCGCGCAGGACAACGAGACGATGCACGTCGTCGTGATCTCGGCGCTCGCCAGGAGCGAGGAGCGCAGCGGCCTGGTCCGCGACACGTTGGTCCCGCTCGTGTTTTCCGCCCTGTACTTCTGTTCGTCGGTGTTCCTGTACCTCGTCCGTCCGCGCTGGTCGTTCGAGCTGAACTACCTGTTCGAGCAGCACGCGTTCGACCAGTACCAGTGTTTCCTTTCCGAGCGCGAGGCCGACCTCCGGGCGAGGCCGATGCAGAGCGCGTACCTGCGCTGGTATGGCCGCCGTCCGCCGAACCAGTACGCGTTTTTCCAATCCGTACGCAATGATGAGCTGCTGCATCGCAACCGTTCGTTGGAGGCGATCGAGGCGCTTGAGGCGGACGGGTCGGAGGTGTCCGGAGGTTTGGGGTGATGGGGCGTGTGTTTGTTGCGGTGCTCCGATTTCAGAAGGGGCGGCTTATTTGTCATGACAAAACCGCCGTTTTGGGCGGTTTGTAGGCATCGAACGGTTTCAGGCGCTCGAGATGCACGATACTAAATGGCCATGGCGGGCCAGTCGAAGCAGGAAACCGAAATGACATTTAACCGATGGGATGCCTCAGCGCCTAAAGAGTCAATGCGCAATACAGGCTACTTGCCGCGCTTGATTTCGTGGTTACTGATCAGGATTATTGAGAGGAGAATTGTACGTCGCATGATGATACAGGTGCTGGCATATAATGTATGTTATTATGAAAATACAGTGCATCGCTATGCCGATAGACACGCTTAGACCAAATCGTACGGAAGGCGGAACAGACGCTCGAGAGCTCCAGTCTTCTTTTGAAGAAGACATGAAAAATGCTCAGTACGAAAGCGCTGAACGGACACTTCGTTGTGCAAAAGCCAATGGGTTTGAGCTTCATCTCTCAGCGGACGTATTGGTCCATGCCTTGAGAAAGGGATTTGATGATCTTTTCAGTCAAGAGAGCGCCACTCGACTCTTCAGCATCGCCTACGAGATCGGCCTCCCTTTTTCGACGGAGCTTACCACCAAAGTCGCTCAAGATGCATTCAATGAATATTTGTCGGATGACCCAGGCGTTCCGCGCTATCTATCTGCATTACGGTGGTATAATACCCTGTGCTTTCTTGAGAAGTTAAACCTTAAGTTAAGGATTAGCGCTGATCAGTTGCGCAGAATGTTCATAGACGGATTGGGCACAGACCAGCATTATAGTCCTGGGGATGTTCTACATCACGCACGACTGCACGATACCATTCCTCAAAAGGAGTTGATGGAAATGGCTTACATAGAGGGGCTCGCGCAGGAAGGCCGTTCAACTACCCTGAGTCCGGGGGGTGAGGTCGTTGATGAACAGAGATTTGCGCAACAGGGATTGGACTTAGCCGTGCGGCGAGGAAACTGGATCATGGCACAGGATCTTTTAGATGGGGATTATATGGATCGATGGGAAGCTGGCGCGCTCCATCTTTCGTTAATAGATTTGCGCGAAGGGATCGCTACTCACCTACGCAAAGGTGACGCGTTCCGGGCTCGCCAGATGCGAGATTTTGCTCGGAAGCATCATTTTGACCCACGGAGCGACCCGCCTGATTTGAGGGCTGGATTGGACGCCGCCTTTACCTCGAACAGGCTAGATAGCGGCCCTGGGTGGGCTGAATCAATGATTGATTTTGTTACCGCAGAGAATCGTGCAATCGACATCGCTCCATCGGCACAACGAGGATTTGAGTATTTTCTGTTTCACGACCACGGAACCGTCCTTGCTCTTAAGAGCATCAAGGAGGCCTGCGAAAAATATGGAATTGAGATAAATATGTCAGATCCGATGAAGCGGCGCATTCGAATGTTTCTGGATCAGGATAGGTTAGGGGCTGCTGCCTTTCTGGGCATTTTTGCTGACAAGCAGGGGATCAGATTCGATATCGAAGGTGGGGCTCGGGAAGCATTGCAGCGCGCCTTATCCCGTTTCGATCTTGATGGGGTTTGCGCTTTAGCCCCCGTCATGATTTTGCATGGTGGTCGAAGTGACTTTGAAGAAGTATTTCGCGAGTTCTTTCGAGGCCAATTACAGAACGCGGGAAGTGATCGCGGCCATTTTTTTGACTCTATCAGGAATGCGCCTGAGTACGCTGATTTGGGGGCGATACTCGCAAAAATGCATTTGGAAGAAGAGGGGAAACGGTTTTTGCGCTCCATGAATGATCCTGGAAGACTGTCCTTCTATCAAAGAATGCTATTAAGCTTCGCCAAAGATTTAGGACCCGAGGCTGAGGAGGAAGAAGTGGCTCAAATCGATGGAGGGGGCCATAGATCTTTTAAAGGCGTGATCTTCAGTCATCGAGATGCCCATCATTTGCTCTTAGGAATGACATTAACCAAAAAAAACAGCACCGCTTTGGTGCTGTTTTTACGTGGCGG
>CAZIMD010000022.1:12223-18954 GCA_964540365.1 uncultured Gammaproteobacteria bacterium | reverse complement strand
CCCCACCCGGGAAAGGCCGGCCGTGGGGCGCCAGCCCCACCCCCTTTGGCCGGGCAGGCCTTTTCCCTTGACAGAGCCAAAATATCAGGATACTCTCTTATCCATCTATGAAAGCCAACACGCATCCGACGTATTACGCGAACGCCCAGGTCCTTTGTGCCTGCGGCAACACGTTCAGCGTCGGTTCCACCAAGGAGGACATTCGCATCGAATTGTGCGACAAGTGCCACCCGTTTTACACCGGCCAGCAGAAGCTGATCGACACCTCCCGCCGCATCGAGAAGTTCGCCGAAAAGAAGGCGAAGCAGGCCGGGGCTGCCGTCGGCGGCAAGAAGGTCAAGGCCGAAAAGCGCGCCGCCCAGAAGGAAGCCAAGAAGTCCGTCCAACAGGTCGAGGCTTAGCGTACGAAAACGACGTTTCCGAAATCGGACGTCGTTTTTGATATCCTGTCCGTGACGTACCGTTTTTCTCCCTATGACCACCCAAGCCCTGCTCGCGGCCGCCCATGAGGCGGTTGCGGCCCTCCCGCCTGCCGAAGCGGCGCTCGCCGATCCGGCCTTGTTTGGCGACCAAAAACGGATGAAGCAGGCCGCCCAGGCCTACGCCGTCGCCAAGGAGCGCGCCCAGGCTGCCCACGCGTTCCTCCAGGCCGAACGCGCCTTGGCGGATGTCCGCGAAGCCATGGCCTCTGACGATGCGGACCTGCGCGCGATGGGGGAAGCGGATCTGGATCGCGCCCAACGCGAGCGCGCCGCCGCCGCCGATGCCCTCGAGCAGGCCCTGATCCCTCCGGACCCGCACGACGCGAACGACGTGATCATGGAAATCCGGGCGGGTGCGGGCGGTGACGAGGCCGCGCTCTTCGCGGCCGAGCTCTTGCGCATGTACGTCCGGTTCGCCGAACTGCGCGGCTGGAAGGTCAGCCTCCTCGACGAGTCGAAGAACGAGCTTGGCGGCTACAAGGAAGTCGTCTGTTCGATCGCCGGGAACGGCGCCTACGGATGGCTCAAGCTCGAGTCGGGCGTCCACCGCGTCCAACGCGTCCCGGCCACGGAAAAACAGGGCCGCATCCACACCTCGACCGTGACCGTGGCCGTCCTGCCCGAAATCGAGGAATCCGAGATCACCATCGACGCCAAGGACCTGCGTATCGATACCTTCTGTGCCGGAGGCAAGGGCGGCCAGTCGGTGAACACCACCTATTCCGCGGTCCGCATCACCCACTTGCCGACGGGGACGGTCGTCAACTGCCAGGACGAGCGCTCGCAGGTGCAGAACCGCGAACGGGCCATGACGATCCTGCGCGCCCGCTTGTGGGAGGCGGAAGAATTGCGCAAGCGTGCCGCCCTTGACGCCGAACGCCGCGCCCAGATCGGCAGCGGTGACCGGTCCGAAAAGATCCGCACCTACAACTTCCCCCAGGACCGCCTCACCGACCACCGCATCAAGCAATCCTGGCACCAGCTCCCGCTCATCCTGGGCGGCGCGATCGAGACGATGATCACGGCCGTCAAGTCGGGGAAGAAGGGGAGTGACGAAGAGGAAGAATAAGAAAAGACCGCCCCTCATGCGTGGGGCGGTTTGCGTTCGGCGGGATCCGTCGTGGCGGGAGGGGCAGATTGCGCTTTCAGGTAGGCCTCAGGCGGCAGTTCCTGGCGCGTTTCGAGGTCGTAGACCGTCTTCCAGCCAGAGGCCGGATCTTCGGGGATCTCGCCGCGGATGGCGATCGGGCTGTGGAGCGACGCGATCACCTGGTGGCCTTCCGACGCCAGCTTGCGGAAGAGCCGCACGAGGGCGTAGCAGCTGCGCGGCGAGAGGGCGCTGTCCGGCTCGTCCAGCAGGAACAGGGTCGGGGCCGTGACAGTCGTGCGTCCGAGCTCGTCCAGGATGAGGCGGTTCGATTGCCCGTGGCTCAGGCGCATCGCGGCCAACTGCAGGTCAAGGCCGCCCTGCTCGTCGGGGGCGATGTCGGTGCGGTTGCGCACCCCGTCGCGCTCGAAGTCACGGGCCCAGATCCGGAGCAGACCGTCCGCGAAGGCCGCTACGATCCCCCCGGCCTCGGTTTGGCTGAGGGTGACGGATTGCCACAGCTTCTCCCGTGCCGTCGGAGGCGTGCCCAGGGCACGGATGAGTTCGATGAGCGTGCTCTTGCCTGATCCCTGGTCGCCGACCAGGATCGTGACCGGATCGGGGAACTTGACCAGGTCGCCCCTCTTGAACGTGCGGAAATCGCGTTTGAACGCCAGCATGGAGAGCATCGTCCTCTCTCTTTCTGACCCGTCGGGTCGGTGCTGAATCTTAGCTTATTTTTCCCCTTTTGTCAACCCTTTTGTATACTGCCCGCATATGCCCCCACGCCCGTCCATGCAAAGCCTCGGTTCCACGGTCGGCAAGCGGCTCTTCGGGACCGCGAACAGCTCGGTGATCCAGCGCAAGATCAAGTCCCTTGACAAGGCGGCCCTCTCTTCGGCATTGAAAGCCCAGGGGATCAAGGGTGGCATGACGGCTCGCAAGATCGCCGACGTCCTCACGGGGAAGGCCGTTTCGGGCTCGACGCGCCACCTGGGCGGGACCATCCGCGCCCTCCAGGACCTGGGCGTGACGGTCGAGAAGGACGCGAGGATGGGGACGATCATGGCAGAAAGCACCAAGCGGGCCCAACAGGACGAGTCGTACAAGGCGACGGGGAGCGTTCGGCCCAGTGCCCTGAACTTGGGGGCGAACGCCTCGCTCGGCACGCGCATCGCCGCCTCCCGACTTGCGAGCGAAGGAGGCGAGCAGAGCCAAAAGCCGGTCGAGCATGCCCGTTCCATCAAGGAGATCCGCGAGACGTTGCGCGCGCTCGGGATCCGCGATCCCAAGTTGCCGCGGCCGGGGTTCGGACGCGCGGATGCGCCCCCTCCGCCCGCCGGACGCTAGGGAAAAGGGGCGCGTTGACGGCGCGTGACGGCCGGGAATGGGATGGGAAAGGCCTTTCTTGCCCTCCCCACGCCCGTTTTTTACGATAGGGAAGCTATGAACGTGCGTTTGGATCCCTCGTGGAAGGCCTTATTGGCGGATGAGTTCACGAAGCCCTATTTTCGGGAGCTGGCGGATTTTGTCCGCCAGGCGTACCTCTCGACGACCGTTTATCCCTCGCCTGCCAACATCTTCCGCGCGCTCGACCTGTGCCCCGTCGACCGGGTCCGTGTCGTGATTTTGGGACAGGACCCGTACCATGGGCCGCGGCAAGCGCACGGGTTGTCGTTTTCCGTCGCGGAAGGGGTGCGTCCGCCCCCGTCCCTGCAGAACATCTTTAAGGAGCTGCGGGATGACTTGGGGATCGCCCCGCCCTTGTCCGGCGACCTGTCGAAATGGGAAGGCCAGGGCGTGCTCCTCCTCAATGCCTCGTTGACGGTCGAAGCGGGCAAGCCGAATTCGCACCAGGACAAGGGGTGGGGGCCGTTCACGGACGCGATCATCCGGCGCCTCGCGGAAACCCGCGAGGGGATCGTGTTCATCCTGTGGGGGAAGTTTGCGCAACAGAAGGCCGAGCTCGTCGATCCGGCCAAGCATCTCATCCTCAAATCGGCGCATCCGTCGCCCTATTCCGCCGCGAACGGCTTTTTTGGGTCAAAGCCGTTCTCGAAGGCGAACGCGTACCTTACGCGGCAAGGTCGTTCGCCGGTCGATTGGGCGCTTTAGGGGCGTGGCGTGCGGCGGGATGTACCCCAGAATCGGCCGCTTCCATCGGCCGCGTCGCGATCGGTGCGCTTTTCGGCAATGGCGGAGGGGCCGCCCTTCGTTGACGCACCTCAATGGCCGCCCGGAAGTTTGGTAGGATGTTTTTTTCCAGCTCGTTGATTTCGCACACCAGCCTGTGGATATGGTTGTAGACCCGGAGCGCGCGCCGTTCGTCTTCGGCATCGCCTTTCGCGGATTCGACCAGGTATCCTGGAAGGCCCATCGCCTGGAATCCTTTGTAGAGGAGTTCCGCATCACGCGTCTCGCGAAGCTTGCCTAGCCGTTCGACCGCGATTGGATTGAGGTGGGGGAGCTTCTTAATGATCAGGTCGATGACGAGGCTTAGCTTCATCTTTTTTTCGATCAGCTCTTCCTCTTTTCGCCGGGCGTCGCCGAGAAGCGTATCGACGGGCGTCTGGAGGAGCATGTCAAGAAGCGCCGGTGCCCCTGGATCGGTGAGCCGGTCGGATCTTGTCGGGGGGATGGTCTTCGCGTAGGCCGCCTGGTTTTCCGGGGTATCAGGCAGGGTGTTCACGAACGCTTCTTGCTGGTTCATGTACACAGGATAGCAAAAAAAACGAAGGTTTGCCTGTCCGCAGGCGTGAGAGGGGAGGTGCCCACATTGACATGGTCCCTTGACCGTTCCCTGAATCGCCTTTACCGTCGCTATCAGCTCGTTCCCCCAAGGAGGATCTCATGGCCGCTGTCCCGCCCCCGCACCCCGTCAATCCCCAGGATCCTGGCCTCTGCGACCGAGTCCGCGCCCATGCCTACGAGCGTGCCGTCGCCCTCGAGGGCGCGGACGCCACTGGAAGGCAGCCCGTTCCTGATCCGGATCCCGACTTTCTTCGCAAGGTCATCATGGCAGTGCCGGACCTGCATGAGCTGTACTGCCGCGAATACGACCGCCAGTTCGATGCCTTGCGTGCGCTCCGCGATGCGACGCCGCTGGTTGGCTTGAAGCCGATCTACCGCCTGCAGGTTGGCGATCTCCTCACGCTCATCGCCCACGTCTACCGGATCCCCAAGCGCGAGCTGGTCGAGCGCCGCTTCAACCGTTACCGCCACCACCTGATGCAGGTCTATCAGGTCACCCCTACCGCCGCCAGGATCCCGCTCGTGGCGAAGGCCTTTCGCGAAGAGCCTCCGGGGCTGATCGTACCCGAACGGGAACGGTTCGCGCCCATCCTGCGAGCGATGGATGACCTCTGTGCCCGTGGCTACCTGCCCGCAGGAGAGTTCGTCCTGGTCTTCGATCCCTGACCCTCCCGACCCTCCGGTCGGTTTTTCATTTCGCCGCCATGCTTGCCGACAAAAATAAAAGAACCCCGGGCGGGGTTCTTTCTGCGCGGATTACCGTCGTGGCCGCCCGCTGCCGCTGCGGCTGGTGCCGGTGCGGCCGGATTGGCGGGCGAAGTGCCCGGCCGGACGGTCCGAGCGGGGGGCGCCATCCGCTTGGCCGTGGCTCCGGCCCCCGAACGACGAGCCGCTTGCCCGGCTCCCGCCGCCATGGCGGTTGCCGAAGCTCGATCCGAAGCTCCCACGGTGGGAACGCGGTGCGGAGGCGGCCATTTCCCGCTCGCGGGCGATGGCGATCCGTTCGCGTTCCAGGTCTGCCGCCGAAGGTTTCGGCAGCTCCGGGAGCGGCGAGACCTTGAGGGCGACGCGCATCAGGCGCTCGATGTCGCGCAGGTCGCGCGTCTGGTCGGGCGTCGCGAACGATACGGCGACCCCGGCGCGACCGGCGCGGCCAGTGCGGCCGATGCGGTGGATGTAGTCTTCGGTGTGGTCCGGCAGGTCGAAGTTCACGACCAGCTCGATGCCTTGCACGTCGATCCCGCGCGCGGCGATGTCCGTCGCGACGAGGATGCGGTTCTTGCCGGTCTTGAACCCGTCAAGCGCGGCGCGGCGCTGCGACAGCGAGCGGTTCGAGTGGATCTCGGCCGCCGTGAAGTTCTTCATCCGCAATTGGCGGGTGAGCTTGCTCGCGCCATGCTTCGTCCGGGTGAAGACGAGGACCGTGCCCTTGTAGACGCCCAACAGGCGTTCGAGGAGCGCGGACTTCTGTTCGCGCGGGACGATGAAGACCTCCTGGGTGACGGTCGAGGCGGCCGTCCCCGCGCGGGCGATCTCCACGCGCACCGGCAGGTTCATGTACGAGGAGGCCATCTTGGTGATCTCCGGCGGCATGGTTGCCGAGAAGAGCATCGTCTGGCGATCCTTGGGGACATGCTGCAGGATCCGGCGGATCTGCGGCTCGAAGCCCATGTCAAGCATGCGGTCAGCCTCATCGAGGACCAGTACCGAGACCTTGCTCAGGTCCACGGTCTTCTGGTCGAGGTGGTCGTTCAGGCGGCCCGGCGTCACGATGAGGACGTGCGGGTTCTTCTTGAGGTCGCGCAGCTGGTTGTGCATCGAGGCGCCGCCGATGAGCACGGAGGTGCGCAAGGCGATGCCTCGGCCGATCTTTTGCATGGTCTCATCGACCTGGAGCGCGAGCTCGCGGGTCGGGAGGACGACGAGGCCGACGCCGCCTTTCTTGGCGAGCCGCTGGAGCATCGGGACGCTGAAGGCCAGCGTCTTGCCGGTCCCGGTCTGGGCGATGCCCATCAGGTCCTTGCCCTCAAGGCCGATCGGGATCGATTGGGCCTGGATCGGGGTCGGGTTGGTGAAGCCGGCGTTCGTGAGGACATCGAGCAATTTCGGCGCGATGCCCAGCCCGGCAAAGCCGGAAGGGGTGGTACTCATTGTGAAAAAGAAAAAAAGAAATCAAGACGAGAGTCCGGAACCTGTTCGTGGCCCCCGGCCATTTTTTGCGTATATAAAGGGGAAAACGGGGGTCTTGAACAGGCTCTTAGCGCGCGGGACGCACAGGGCGGCCCTCAACCAGCGGAAACCGATCAATGCGCTAAAACTCTCAACGTTGTGCGCGTAGGAACAACTCGGGAAGTTTAGCAGAAACGGGCTATTTTGTCAAGAAAGAGGCTTAACAGAAAGAAAAAAGACCC
>CAZIMD010000022.1:0-12123 GCA_964540365.1 uncultured Gammaproteobacteria bacterium | reverse complement strand
AGCAGAAACGGGCTATTTTGTCAAGAAAGAGGCTTAACAGAAAGAAAAAAGACCCAGAAAGGGTTAGGGGGTGCTTTTGGCGAAACGCTTCAGGGACCACTTCTTGAACCACCCCATGGCTTGCTGCTTGGTTGGGTCCTGCAACCGGTATGAGCCGCAAGCGCTCAGGAGAACCCCCAGGGATTCTTCCGTTCGCGTCGGGTCGTGCGCCCGGAGGACGGCCTCGCTCACCGCCTGGAGCAGGCGGGGTAGGTACTTGTCTCGCGAGGGGTCGTACCCACTGAGCAGTCCCACGATCTCGTCGGTGTTCGAGTAGGTGAGTGTGCCCGCGACCTCGTTCCATACGCGTTCCGGCCAGGTGTTCGGGTCGGTGACCTTCCGCGCTTGGTTGGCGATCGCGTGAGGGTAGAGATCGCTGACGTTGTGCTGGCCGAGGGCTGAACGGTCACGGAGCGCGCGTGGGTACACGTACCGCGCGGCCAGCGCGCGTCCTGCCGGGTGCGTAAGCGCATCGTGGATCGACGCGTCTTCAGCGGGCGGTTCCGTCAGGAAGAGGGCATGGACGCCCCTGATCCAGAGGTGATTCCCCTCGTTCGTGAGGAAGGCGGGCAGGACGTGCTCGAACAGACGGTCGCGCCGCTCGATCTGGAGCGGCTCTTCGGTCGTGGCCCGCAACTGGAGAGCGAGGATGGCGGGCAGGTCGACGTAGCGCCGGCACAGGCGTATGAGGGTCTCCGGTCGGACCCGGTCGAGCGCGCGGACGCCGTTCGGTTCGACGGGCGACCCTTCGCCTCTCAGCGCGTCGTCGCCCGTGATGCTCCCGCCCGAGTCCGTCGGCGGCAGGAACGTCAAGGCGACGAGATCGTCGACGTCACCCGGCCTGAGCGCGTAGAGCGTCGTTGACCAGGGCAGGTGGACCGTCACCAGGTCGATGGCCCGTTGCCACGGGTCGATGGTCTGGGCCAGCACGCCGTGGGCATGTACGTCCACGACGAGCCCGAAGCGTTCGTCCTCGGCCTCGTTGTGACTCCAGCGGATGAGCTGGCCGTTGCGGAAGGCGTCACCGAGCGCCGTGCGGACGGTGGAGCGATTGGGTTTCGGCATGGGAATCCTTTCGTGTGGCGTCCATGGTGTAGCGGAAAATGGAGATTTTGTCAAGATGGCGCGGAAGAAAAAAAGACCCGGATGGGTCAGGGGTCCCGCAGGCCGGGCAGGAGCTTCTCCGCCTCGCCCATCCAGTCCGGACGCATGAGGCGGGCGTGCTCGTCGATGATCTGCCGGATCTCCGCGTTCACGATCTCGCCCGCCTTGGCGGCGCCGACGGTGGCGGTGAGGCCTCTGAGGCAGCCCTCCAGCAGGTGGCGAAAGTAGGGCTCCTGCCAGTGCTCACGGAACATCCGTGCCCGTTCCTGGGCGCGAAGGTCCTTGAACCTGGTGTGCAGACGTTCCCAGACCGCGGTTTCCCAGGTCTCGGGACGGACGATCTGGTCCACGTCCGACCAAGCGCCGAATTCCAGGTGCAGCCGCATCAGGTCGTGCGCCAGCTCATCGCCCACTTGCGGCACGGGTTTCCATCCGTCCTTCCGCAACTCGTCGTAGCGGGCCCGGAGCGCCTGGGGCGAGCTCAGCACGGGCCAGTAGATCTTGTCGAGCGCCAGCTGCTGCGTCTCCGGATGGGGAGCGAGGTTGTGGAAGATGGAGCAGCGGGGATCTGTTTCCAGCGGGAGACGGCACAGGAACCCGAGGATCTCCCACCAGGCGAGATGGTGCGCAGCGATCGCCGTTGGCAGAATGACGAGGAAGAGGCGGTCGAGTCTCCGCTTGAACAGGGTGCGGTTCTCCTTCACCTTCGACGGGGCGAGCCCGTAGAGCTGCGCAGCGGCGAACGTGAGGAAGCTCTTGTGGCGCCGGGTCAGTTCCTTGATGGTCTCGTCGCTGAAGCGGTCGAGCGGGCGAGGGGTTTCGAGGACGGAGATTTCGTCCGTGCCCGGCAGCGGGCCCACTTCATAGTCGATGGAAGGCTCGTCCGTCCCGGGCAGCTCATCGTCCACGTCGTCGCGTCCGTCCAGCGTGTGCAGGACCAACGCGTGCAGTCCGCGTGATCCCTGGACCTCGTGGATCGATTCGGACCAGGAGACGTGGACCGTGGTCAGGTCCCAGGCGTTGCGCCAGGCGAAGTCGAGGATCTCGACCGTGACCGCATTGGCGCGTTCCTGGACGACGAGCCCGTACAGCCAGGGCCCCCGTCCGTCCTTCTTCGTGCGGTTCGGCCAGCGGACGATGGCGCCCTTGGCGAGACCTCGGCGAGGCGTGTTTCCGCGAGGCATGTTGGTGGGCATGGGAGGATCCTTTCCGGGAAGAAGATGCCTAGGGGGCAGGATACGGGTCCGTGTCGTTTTGTCAAGGGCTTCGGCAAGAAAAAAGACCCAGTCAGGGTCGGGAGAGCCTCAGTTCGGGCAGGTGGGCCTTGAGCCGTCGCCGGTCCTTCTCGCGTGGGTAGGGCGTGTAGCTCGTGGAGGCCAGGGCGGCGACGATGGCGTGTATGGCCGCCTGCCGTTCCGCATGTCCCGGGGCTCCGATCGGGAGGCTGGCGCAGAACGCCCCGACCAGGGTGGGGAAGAACGGCGTACTCCAGTGGTCGCCCAGGATGCGCGCCATCTCTGCGGTGCGGATTGGGGCCAGGTACGGACGCAGGTCGCGCCAGAGGGTGTCGCACCAGCCCGCCGGGTCGAGCCAGCGGAAGACGGCCTCATCGTTGCTGTACCGCTCGAGAAGCTCGATGATCGTATCGAGCAGCGTGTCGCTCTGCGGGCGGAGGTCTGCCCGCAGCCGTCGGGCGCGCTGGACCCCCGTCTCCGAATTCGGCGCGTGCAGGATTTGGCGGTAGTGCCGGCGGCCCGCCTGAGGTTGGGTGAGGATCGGCAGGTAGGCTCGCTCGACGATGAGGCTCCAGTTCGGCCGCGCTAGCCGGCGTTCGTCGGGCGCGTCTCGCAGGAGCTGCAGGGTTTCGGCGAGGGAGGCCGTCTCCAGGAACGCGGGGAGGACCACCTCGTAGAAGCGCCGCCGCCGTCGTCGTCGCAAGTCGCGCTGATCGTGAGTGGTTCCCACCGCGCGCCAATGCTCGTCGAGGTGGTACAGGGTCGGCACGAGAAAGGTCTTGTTCTTCTCGCGGGTCAGGCGGCGCACGAGATCGTCCGAGAGGCGGTCGATGGCCCGTTCCTCTTCCCAGTGGCAGCCTTCCTCTTCGCGCAGGCTCTCCTGCAGCGCTTCCGGCCGTTCGAGGATCGCCCGCTCGAAGAGGCGGTCGAGGCCGCGCTCGCCCGTGTCCGTTGCCCCGGTCCCATGAGGGAGGGTTTCCACCAGGAGGCGCATCCCGCTTGCGGGATCCGGGTCGAACCGCAGGACGGAGAGCCTTCCCGTCTTCGGATCTGCCTCGTGGAGGAGCCCGTAGCCAGGTCCCGGATGGTTGGTGGCCGTGCCCAAGGGCTCGGTCCAGGTGTAGAGCCGATCGTGTTGGCCGAAGGCGAGGGCGCTCATTTGAACGGGGTCTCCCATGTGTCGTCTCCTGGGGGAAAGGGGGCGCCGCGTATGCTAGCGAAATGCCCGGAAATGTCAATCGTTTGGCGTTGGTGGGCAAGGGAAAACTTCCCCAAAAAAACCGCCATCATCCGGCGGGAAAAAGCGGTCAGGATCGTCTCAGGGGGAAGGCGCTCGTGACGGCCCGTCCGTCTCCACGATCCGATGCATCTGCCGGAATCGTCCCGGCATCCGCGCCGTGTGCGCTTCAAATGACCGGTAGATGCGTTCCATCTGTTCGACGGGTACGAGCTGTTTGCGTGCCAATGCCGTTTCGAGCGAGCAGAGGAACGTCCGCAATTCCACCTCGTATCCAAAGGCCTCACCGGCGAGGACGTACGGGGAGAACTCCCAGGGCTCGATGTTGGTGTTATCGACAATGATGAGCGCGTCTTTCCGCTCCAGCGCTTCCAGGAACCGGCGGAACGTGCGTCCGTGATAGGCGCGCAGCTTCGTGGCGTCGAAGGCGTACCGGCCGTCCACATAAAATTGGTCGTCGGTCGAGACGATCGTCGCCTCGTTCGCGTACTGGGACGCCCACGTGCTTTTTCCCGAACCGGACACCCCTCGCAAGACGATGACGCGCATAGGTGCGTCGAGTATCGCATGAAAATACCGAGCGTTCCAGGACTGGGAAGATGTGGATGTTGAGTGACGAGAGTGCCTGTTTGCGCCACAAGTAAAACATTCAAAAAAAAGAAGCCGAGCAGGCGCCGAGGCGCCTTGCTAGGCAGGGGGGTCAGAAGCGCCGCGGCCCCGGGTTGCGAGAGCCGCTCATTGGGGGCTCCGGCTCGGGGTAGCGGTTGCTGCTGGGGCTCGACAGGCTGCCGATCTGCCCGGTCTCCATCCAGGGCCGGATCTCCTCGCCGAGCTCGTACAGCCGCTCGAGGGTCGGCCCCGCCTGGTTGCCCGACAGTTTGGGCACCACGGTCGCGACGGCGAGCACGTACTCGACGACCGAGCGCTCCATGGCCGCGTCCAGGGGCTCGACGCGGAGCCCGAGGAGCTCCTTCACCTCCTCCGGCGTCTCCTTGCCGAGGAGTCTCGGCAGGTCCGCGCGCTTCAGGATCTCGTGCGCGCGGGCGTGTTCGCAGGTGATCGTCTCGATGGCCCGCTTCCCGAGCGCGCTCTTCGCGGTCGTGACGAGGGAGACGATCATGTTGGCCGCGGCCACCACGTTGATCGGGTTGGGGTACCGAGGGGCCTGCTGGCGCAGCAGGTTGAGGACCAGGGCGGCGGCATCCTGCTTGAGGTTGCTATTCCACGCGCTGAGGGCCTGGTGGAAACGCCCCGCCGCCACGTGCAGCCCGCGCAGGTCGCTGAGGAGCGTGCTCCGTTCCTCGCTGGTCGCCGCCGTCCGGTCGAAGGTGTACTGACCGAACTTGCGCTGGCGTACCACCTGCTCGATCTCCTGGTACTCCGCGGGGACCTCCCGCTTCTTCGCTCGCGAGATCTCGGCGATCTTGTTGAGCACCGCTTCGGGCACGTCGCCGAGGCGCTCTTCAGCGAGCGAGATCATCACCATCGCCTGGATGAGCCCCTCGCTGTCCGGCGCCAGCTCCGAGGTGCTGGCCATCAGCTGGATCAGGCTGTGCATGGGCGCCGCCCGCGGCAGCTGGACCCGCCGCGTGTCCAGCCACTCCGGCAGGGTGCTCGGGGCGGGCACGGCCGCCGTGGCTTCGGCGTCGCGCGCCTTCCCCTGCAGGCTCTGCAGGGCCTCGCGGAAGTCGGCCGTCGGCACGTCGTGGAAGATCGCCTGGAGCGCGGCCGGCTCGACCATGGTGGGATCGGCGAGCTGCTTGGCCGCACGGTCGGTGGCCCCGCCGACGAGCTTGGGTTCCGCGCTCAGGATGCGGCGCGTGCCCTCCGTGAGGGGGATGTCCAGGAGCCGGAAGAACGGCTCCATCTTGGCCTTCCATGCGTCGCTCATCCCGGGCGCGCCCGTGGGCGTGGTGCCCGCAGGGCTGGAATTCCGGTCGTCGTCCTTGTCCTTGCTGTTTTGGCGCATGGTTCCTCCTGTGTTCGTGTCATTGTGACACTATACGCACGAACGAAGCCATCATGGCATATCCGTCGGACGTTGGCAAGCCAACCCCATCCTGCCCATGTTGTCAAGACCCGCCAAGCGGGGAAGGGCGAGCGAGCCGTGCCCGTTCCTCCTTCGAAAGAAGCCCGCGAAACGCCTTTTCAAGCGCTTCAACGCTGTCGTCGTCATCCGCATGGGAACGCAACAGGCGGGTGAGGCGGGCGAGCTGCTCCGCCTGGTTGGGTTCGGTGGCGTCGACCAGGCTCGTGAGCCGTTCGATGGTCGCCTCGATGAGGGCCTTCGGTCGAGGGGCATCCGTTCGGAGCAGGGTGCGGAACGCCTCGCGCCGTTGCTGCCGAGGGGAGGCTTCGGCGAGGGCGGCAAACGACCCTTGCAGGGCAGCGAATTCCTCCGCGCGCTCGTCCCGGAATCCGAGCGTTTCCGTCTCGCCGATCACGAAACAGGCTCGCTCGCTGCGGAAGGTGAGCCGTTCGAGGAGTTTTTTCCGCTTGTTCGGATCGGTCTCGCGTCGGAGCTTGGCGACGGCCTTGCCGAGTTCGTCGAGCTGCTTCGGTTCCAACCCGAACGTTTCCAGGGCTTTCTTGAATCCCGCGAGGGAGGCGTCTTCGCCAAAGGTTCCCGCGACGAGCGCCTGGAGCCGTGACACGTCCATGCGGACTTCCGGCACCAGGGTGCCAGCCTCGTTCCGGGTCAGCCGCACGGAGCGAACGATCCCCGCATATTGCCCGATCGTCTTCTTGATCACGTCGGTCCCGAATTTTCGCTCCACGGCCTGGTGATATGCAGCCGCACGTTCGCGGGATATGCGCCCCGCCGCCTCCAGGGCGCGGATCGCGGCCGCGAGCTCTCCCTTGAAGCGTTCGAGCGCCGCTTCCGAGAGGGCTCCGGCGGTTTCGAGCTCCAGCCGCGCGTCCTGGAGGACACGGATCGTCTCGGGATGTCGGAACAGGTCCATCGCTTTCGTCTCCGCCGTCACGCCGAGCGAATCGACGGTCGAGACGATCGAGCGGATCAGCGGCCGGTTATAGGTGAACGGCCGTTTCAGGGTCGGTTCCGGCCGCTTGTTCTCGTACAGCGAAGACGGGTAGCTATGGTTCAGGAGGACGTCACGGATCACGTCGAGCCCATGTTCGCCAAACGTGTGGCGATAGTAGTCGGCGTTCGCCTCGACGTATTTGCAGCCCACGCAGGGATGGTCCTTGGCGGCGCCCCCGCCGTTTTTCGCTTGCGCAGCCGGCGTCGTGTAGCCCAGGTCGTGGTCGATGATGATCTGGCGCACCAGCACGGCATCGCGCGGCTTCACGTCCGCGCCCGCCTTGGCGGCACTCGCGATGAGCTGCTCCGCGAACGCGGTATTCCCTTGGTAGATATGGCGCACCCCGTGGTCGCTCCCGCTCAACGTGCGCTTGTCGACCTTCGTCTGGTAGGCGACCTTACGGGCGTTATCGCGGAGGATCGTGAAGAGCTGCTGCGGCAGGTCGGGCCCGAACCGTCGGTCGAACGCGTGCACGAAATCAAGCGCATACCGTTCCGCGTATTCCAAGATGACCTCCGCTTCGCGCCTCGTCACGAAACCCCGTTCTGCGAAACCGGCGACCTCCTGCCCGACGGCGGCGATCGCATGCTCGATGGCGCGCGCGTGCTTGCGCTCGAGTGCGCCTTGCTGCAGCAGCGGTTCCAGGCGTGGGGAAGCGCCGGGAGCAGGAAAGGCTGACAGCGGACGGTCCGCGGCCTCCACGAAATCCAGCTCCAGCAGCATGGATGCGTTCAACGCTTCCGGACGGATGAGGCCAGCGCGGATCTTCTCGTCCAGGGCTTCGAGGGCATATTCTTGCGCCATCTCCTCGAGGCGGATCAGGTCTTGCGCGTCAGTCGGCCCTTGCCCTGTCGGAAGGCCCGCCAGGCGACGTTCCTCCTGCGCGAGCGCGTCCTGGAGTTCGCGGACGGCATCCTCTCCATCCGCAGCAAGTCCAAGGCGGATGCGGACCTGGAGCTGCTTCAGCGCCTTGCGCTGCTTCCGCACGGTCTTTTCTTGCTTCGCGTGCTGCTGCCAGAGGAGGAGTTCCATCAGGCGTTGCCGCACTTTCGCTTCTTTCGCCAGGGGCCGGTCCGTTGCCTCCCGGCGGTTGAAGTAGCTTTGCACGCAGGCCTCGGGATTGGCCGCACAGCGGTCCAGCTTGCCGCGGACCAGGCTTTCCCCGTAACGCGTGCCCAGGGTCTCGTCCGTATGGGCTTCGGCAAGGGCAGCGCCGTGTTTGCGGGCATAGGCCCGACCCTGTTCCCAAAGCGAAGGCGAACGGCCATCACGCGCCTCCAGACGCGGGGATGCGAGGGTGCCCTCCTGAGCGTTCTGTCCATGGAAAATTTCGCTTTGCATAGCCTATATTTCGCCATGATACCAAGAACGGGCGGATCCATCCATGTAAGACAAGCCGATCCCTTGCGTCATAGGAACTGGTTTGTCCGGCCGTGGCGGCGTGGGCCGCTGCCGCATGCCCCCATTGGCACGGATATCGCCAGGGGCATTCCGGTCCCTAAGCGGAGTGCCTTCGAACGGCTCATTCGATCGGGACGCTCTCCGATGCGCGAAACATCCCCGCTGCTTGCCACGATTCCATCCGTTCGGCCGCACGTCCTCGACACGGAAGGGAAGCGGAGGCATCATTCACGCGTCAGAGGAGTCCCGATGGTCTCATCTGGGCATCGCGGCCGTCGCATCGGCCGGCGCCGGTGCCGCAGCCGAATTTTATCATTAATCCCTGTTTCTCCTTCGACCGTATGCTTCAAATGCTCCCTACGCGGATGCGTCGCCTCGGCCTCTTGTTGGCTGCCGCGGCCCTGTTCTTCATCGCGGTTCCGGCTGCCCAGGCCCGTACGGAGGTCCCACCCGGTTCGACGATTTCCGTCCGAAGCGGGATTGACGGAGAGCTGTTCCTGCGCGTCGCCCCTTCGACGGCACCTACGCCGCTTACATGGACATGGGTGCCAGATGGTGTCGGCGGCACTATCCCTCCCGGCCTCACGCTGGATGCCGACGCGAGCCGGTTGGATTATGCTGCGCGCATTTCAGGTGCAGCCACCACCCCGGGCACGTACCTCGTGAAAGCCCGTGCCGAGGGCCCCTCGCGCGAGCTGTATGAGGGGAACTATACGTTTGAGGTCCTTGCTCCTTCGCTCGTCCTGAACCCTCCGTCATTGGACGCGGTGACCGTCGGCAGCCGCATCGATGTCCAGTTGAGGCTGGAGACGCCCTCCGGCATTTCGCTCGGGGCCACGAGTTGGGAGGTTGACCGCTTGAGCGCGCTGCCTGCCGGCGTGACGCTCGATACGGTGACGGGACGCCTGTCCGGGACCCCGACAGGGGTCGGCGTGTTCCCGTTCCGGCTGTATGCCGGATCCGCGCTTACGGGTCCAAGCTATGCCTATCGTGACTACACCCTGCGTGTGGTTCCTGCGCTGGGCTTGCGGTTTGCGGACGCTTCGCCCGGTTCGGCGACCGTCGGGACCGCCTACAGCTACCAGATCACCGCCCTCGGAGGCACCGCGCCGCGCACCATTCGCGCGACGGACCCGTCCTTGCTTCCGCCCGGCCTCACGTTGAACACGTCAGGGCTCCTTTCCGGAACCCCGACCGCTGCCGGGACCTACGCCTTCGCCTTGAAGCTTGAGGATGCGGCCGGTGGCAGTGTCGCCCGGGACGTGACCATGACCGTTGCCGCCGCCGCGTCACCGCTGGCGATCGTGCCGAGCCTTCCCTTTTTGGGTGGTACCGTGCGCACCAGCTATCCGGCCCAGATCTTGCGTGCGACCGGTGGCCGCGCCCCGTACACCTGGAGCGTCGCGAGTGGAGATTTCCCGCCCGGGTTGCTCATTGACGGCTCGGAAGGGATCGTGAGTGGGACGCCGACGGCTGCCGGTACCTTCACTTTCCAGGTCCGTGTCGATGATGCGGCGGGTGCGCGTGCGTTCGCGAACTACGCCATCACCATCAGCCCGTTGACGGTCACAAGCCCCTCGATCCCTTCCTTGCCGACGACGCCCACATCGCCGACGGCCCCGACTTCGCCCGTGGTGACCCCTCCCGTCATCGCGCCGATCACGTTCCCGACGACGCCGGCCCTCACGGCCCGCCTCGATGTCCTTGCGCGTCTCGGGATCGGTGTCCACGCCCTGGTGAAGCTCCCGGATGACGGCAATCGCGCCACGCAGGCCGACAGCGCCGTCTACTACATCGGCGCGGACGGTCGCCGCCACGCGTTCTCGAACGACAAGGTCTATTTCACCTGGTACACGAGTTTCGCGGGCGTGCGGGTGGTGAGCGCGTCCGCCTTGGCGGAGATCCCGCTGGGGGCGAACGTCACCTACAAGCCGGGTGTCCGTCTCGTGAAGTTCCAGACAGATCCGAAGGTCTATGCGGTCGCCGGTCGCCAGCTGCGTCCGATCACGAGCGAGGCGGTCGCCCTCTCGCTCTATGGGAGCACGTGGAACCGCCAGATCGACGACATCTCTGACGCTTTCTACACCGACTACCAGTTCGGGAGCGAGATCCGTTCGGCCGCTGACTATAGCGTCAACGGGTCGCGCGAGGCCATGACCTTCCCGAGCGACGCCCTGCCGTCCTGATTGGAAGCCAAGATCGCCCGATATCGGGCGATTTTGGTTGTCGGCGGCCAAGCTATCGTGAGACGCGCATTTCGCGTATGCTTGGTGCATTCCTTTTCTCTTGTGGAATCAGTGCTTGCGTTGATCGGGCTGTATAAGTACGTCCTGCTCATCCCGCTTGCGATCATCGAGGGGCCGATGGTCAGCATTTATTCGGGGTTCCTGATCCAGGACGGGACCATGCGGGTCGTACCCGCCTATTTGGCGTTGATGCTCGGGGACCTATTGGGCGACGTCGGTTGGTATGCCGTGGGGTATTTTTCCGGGAAGCCATTCATCCGCCGCTTTGGCAAGTATTTCAGCATCACCGAAGCCTCGGTGGCGACGGCGACTCGCGTCTTCCACCGGCATAAGGATTTTATCCTGCTCTTTTCCAAGATCACGACCGGGTTTGGCCTGGCGTTGGCGGTGCTCGTGACGGCGGGCATGGTGAAGATCCCGTTCCGGCGGTATCTCTTCCTGAATTTCTTGGGGCAGATCGTCTGGACGGGGATGATGCTGTCGCTGGGGTACTTTTTTGGGCATCTCTATGCGCAGATCGAGGGGGCGTTCGCGAAACTCTCGCTTTTTGGGGCGTTCGTGGTCTTCGTGCTGGCGCTGTTCGGGCTGGGGAAATACTTGGGGCAACGGTTTATTCGTCGGCAGGGATGAACAGGCGAGACGAAAAGCCCCTCAACGGGGGCGGGGAGGGGCTACGCCGGCTTTGGATGTCGGTTTTGGCCCTGCCCGCCAGTATCGAGGAGGCTTTCGCCGCGGGCTGATCACACGACTTCGATGTATGCGAGGTCCTGCGTCTTGAAGCGGTAGAGTTGGGCCGGGCGGTGGTGACCGAGGCGGCGCTTGTTCGCGACGGGCCTGACCATTCCGAGGGAGAGGATTTTTTTTCGGAAGTTGCGCTTGTCGAAGGCCTTGCCGAGGATCGTCTCGTACACGTCCTGCAGTTCGCTGAAGGTGAACGCGGCGGGCAGGAGACTCCAGGCGATGTTCGTGTAGCTGAGGCGGCCCCGGAGCCGCTCGCACGCGACCTTTGCCATGTGGACGTGGTCATAGGCCATTTTCTTAGGCAATTCGTCCACGGGGCACCAGCGGACGGACTGGTACTTGTCGGTGGTTTTGAGCTCGACGCCATCGCAAGGCAAGAGCGCGAAATGGGAGACGCTCACCACGCGTCCCAGCGGGTCACGGTCGAGGGCGTCGAACGTCCCGAGCTGCTCGAGGTAGCCGGACGAGAGGTTGGTCTGCGTCTCGAGGATGCGTTTGGCGGCATCCATGGCGGTTTCCGTCGGCTCCATCAGCCCGCCGGGGAAGGCCCAAAGCCCCGTGAAGGGGGCTTTCTTCATTTGGATCAGCAGCACGTGCAGGCGCTTGTCCTGGACCGTGAAGATCACGGCGTCGACGGCCACGCGGAGCATGGGGGCGGAAGGCTTCATATGAGGGGCATGGTACACATGGGGAGGCGAAAGAGGGAAGGGTCTGAAAAAATGACCCGCAACGGGCGGGTCAGGACGGGATCAGGGCCGTGGCCGTGTCGCGCAGCAGGTCGTCGACAAGCTCATCGACGAGGCGCGTGAGGAACTCCAGGGCGTCGGAGGTATCCGGCAGGGCGAGGGCGAGCGTGGGGAAGCGTGGCGCGGTCAGGCACGTCCGCAGCAGCTCCACCAGGGCCTGGCGTTGGGGGCGCGCATCGCGCGGTTTCGCGTCCCGCCTGTCGGCCGAGCCCTGTTCGGACCTGGCGACCCGAAGCAGCTCGTCCAGCTGATGGGGACAGAGCGCATCGAGCTGCGCTTCGAGCCCGGGATCCGTGAGGCTTTCCACCAGCCGCGTCCGATCTTCCGCTT
>CAZIMD010000021.1:10509-19332 GCA_964540365.1 uncultured Gammaproteobacteria bacterium | reverse complement strand
TCAAGATCGTAATAGAACCCGTGTTCGACGACGGGACCGACGCCGAATTTCGCCTGCGGAAACAGGCGCTGGACAGCGGCCGCGAGGACATGGGCCGCACTATGGCGGCGCCGTTCGAGGGAGAGGGACATACAAAGAAAAATGCCTAGGCATCATGCCAAGGCATTCTCTACCGGTCAAGTTTTGGCTTATTTTACCTCCATTTTGATGTGGTCTTGGAGGCGTGGGATCTTGCCGATCCAGCCGGGACGCAGGGTAATGTCAACCGACTCGACGCCATCGACCTCGCCGAGCAGGCGCTCGGCCTCATCCCGCGACTTCCCTGCGATCGTCGCCGGGCTGAGGGCGGGCGTATTTTGCGTCAGGCGATATTCGGCGGTCGCGATGACGCGGAGGCGCGCGCTCTCCCCTTCTTTGTCTACCGACTCAAGGGTATAGATGAAGTCCTGGTCATTGAACGGGAGGAACTCTTGCCCATCCGGCAGGTGCTGCCGCAAACGGGAGCGGATGAGGTTCTGCATGTCTTCGGCGGAGTAGAAGACCCCGATCACCTCGACGTCGACCTGGGCCGTGAAATTGCTGGCGACCTGGCCTGGCCGCACGGTCGACGACTTGGCGGTCGTGTTGACGAAGTAGGCGGCCCCATTGAAGCGTGGATCTGTGATGCTTGCCGCGAGGGTTCGCTTGGCCTGCTCGACGACCTGCTCCGTGAGCGTCTGGTATGCGTCATCGATGTTCTGTTGCGTCACGAGGCGGCGCTCGCCCGGTACCGTCGAGGTGACGACAGGGGGTGCGGCAGGGATCGGCGCGGGAACCGGGGTCGGCGCCGGGGAGGAACCGGTCCGGAGGGTGAACGCCGTCGCCGATTCGCCGTAAATCAGCTTCTGGAGATCGATCCAGAGGCCTGGGATCGTGAACTTGGTCGGCGCGATGGCAAACGCGGCACCTGGCTGGTCAGCGGTGACGGAAACGGTTGCGCGCCCACCAGCCGGAACGGTCACACGGCGGTCAAGGCGATACAGCTTGCCGTCTTCGGTAAGAAACCGCGTCCGTTCGATGAGCGTTTGGGACTTGGAGTAGTTATTGATCACCGTCACCTGACCCTGCGCGAACACCCGCTCCGTGCTTGAAGCGCTCGTAGGTGTCGTGGAAGCGGCTCCCAGCGAGACGGGAGCGACCGGCGCGCTGACGGCGGTGCTTGAGGCGCCCGTGGGTGCCGTCTCGGCGACGCCACGCACCTCGAATTGCTGGGTTTTCCGCATTGGGAGGTGCAGGACGCGCCCAGGGATCTGCGAGCCTCCGCCAGGGCGGGTGGTGATCTCCACGGGGTCGTCGGTGCGGACAGGCGTCCGACGCACCTTCACGCTCACGGTCGCCTCAACGGAAGACAGCCACAGAATCCCGATCAAAATGCACGCCGTGAGCGCGAAGAACGTATAGGCGATCTTGCGATAAAACGCGGCGTGGGATGGCGGCGAAAAGGTAGGTGCCGTAATGGGAACGACGGGCGATCGTCGGGGGCTGCGAACGGTCATAGAATGAGCTCCGGTCAGTATACCACAGGTTGTACACAGGCGCGAACAAGGAGCCGTGGTCGAGTGAAACGAAAAATAGCCGAATGGTCCCTACGGTTCCGTCGGGCGAGAAAACAGGACTGAAAAGCGCTGGTCTTGGGTCAAGGCCTCGATCTCGAGCCGCAATTCCCCAGGGGCGACGACCCGCCAGGCGGCCGAAGGCCGGACGAGCTTCCAGGTCGGCGGATAGAACACGGTCACCTGCTGCGCGCGTGGGGCGCCGGATTGTGACGTCAGGCCTAGGACATACGCATCGGTCACTTCCCCTGTCGACGCGAGGGAGGCCTGGTCCGCCAACGCGCGGGCCATATCCGCCGTCGTCCGTGGGAGGGCATACCGGAACGTCGTCGTGCGCGATTGACCGGGCCGGAGCTGGAGCCAGCCGCCAAAGACCGTCCGTCCCGCCTCTTCGAGCTGATCAATGGTCTCATTTCCAGCCACGAGGGGGACCGTTCTCGTCGCCAATCCCGGGAACGGCTCTTCGCTGTCCGTCGGCCGTTCAAAGAGCGCGCTTGCGGGGGCTTCAAATCCGCTCGCCTGAAGCAACGTCGCCCCTGCGGGCGCGTAGAGGCGCAGATACTCAACGTTATTCGCCCCCTGGAACAAGGTCCCTGGCGCCGCGGTATGGGCACGCTCCAAGGCCACATCCGTTTCGATCGCTCCGCGCTCGTTGATGCGGACGGTCTGTCGGACGGTCTCGCGGATCGCCTGGTTGGTTTTTTGGCCCGCGATATTCGCCCCGATCACGGCGAGCGAGTCGAAGGCGTCCGCTTCCGGCCATTCCCCCGTCCACCCAAAGGAACGGGCGATCTCCTGCTCCTCCGGACGCGACAAGTGCACTTGGATCTCTTTCGTCTCCAGGGCTTCCGCTGCGACGCGCGCGACCTCCGGCCACCGGTCGTTCGGCAACGCTTGCAAACGGCGCAAAACCTCTCGATTCAAGTCGCCGATGAACGCCTTGGGTTGGTTTTTTTCGCGGTCGTACTCCAATTCGACGGCTTTCTGGGTCTCGAAGAGCACATTGTCGGAGGTGACCGTCTTTCCGTACGCAGGCATCTCGATCGGACCCGTGATGGTCAGCAGTTTGGGCAACAGGCTCGCGTTCACCGCAAGAATCCCATCAAGCGTGGGCTGGCCGGAGCGGCTCCAGAAGCGACGGACGATTTCCGCCGTCTTGCCAAAATCCGGGTCCCAGTTGGCATCCTGGAACTCCCACCGGGCCCCGACGAGCTGGAGCGGCTGCGGCGGTTCCCAACGGCTCAATAACTGGCTCCGAAGGTCATACGGACCGCCTCCCGGCACGTCCAGCTTGCGAATCGCCCCACGATCGAGCACGACTTGCGCATATGAGCCCATGAACCCACCGGACGGCCGCAATTCACCGGGATTTTGGAATAGGATGAGGTAAGTACGAGGTTCCGCATGGCCAACGGCCGAGAGTGCAAGCGCGAGCAACCCGTCGGCTTGTGCGAGGAGGGGGCGGTAGGCCAGGAGCAGTTCCTTGATTTCCGTTGCGCGGCCCTGCGCGTTGGCGGGCAAGGTCTCGGGATGGATGCGTTCAGCCGCGGCAAATACCCGGTCCAAATGCGGACGCGCCTCGTCCAGATACTTCTTCAGGCGAACGAGGCGCTCGCTGGGATACCCTCCTTGCTCCTGCATGGCGCGATCAAACCCCTGGGAAAGCAAGGCCCCCGCTTTCGCGGCATCCTGTCCGCCTTCCAACAACGCCTCAACCGTTTCGGCGGTCGCGCGGGTCGTTGGCAGGGCCTGGGCGAGGGACAAGGCAAGCCCATGCGAGCGCTCGAAGTCTTGTGCGAACGACTGAATCTGGTGAAGCGAGGCGACGCGCGGCCCGCCATTTGCCGGGTCAAACCCGGACGCGCTCAGCGCCGAAGCGCTATCCTGCACGGAACGGATGGAGCGCACGACCGAACGCGACCATGAAACGGCTCCGGCAGGCAAGGCGACCAGGCACAGCATCCCCAAAAATCCGATCAAGACCCGCGTCACGCGAATCTTCGGCTCCAGGTGCGGCGCCTGCCAGGCAGCCTCGACCTCCTGCACGACTTCCCGCTCAAGCTCATGGGCGTCCGCCACGGCATCCTGCGCACCCTCTCGCCAACGCGACCACGCCTCACGCACCGGCGAACGGCGCATGAGCGGTTCCGACGCGGAAATGGGCATCGCTTCGATTTCCGGCGTGGCGGCATGCGCACCTTCCGAATCGGGCCGGATGGCCGACGCCAAACGGGCCGTGGGCGCATCCCCGCGTTCGGCGGGCGTAACCGCCTCGCGTCCCTCGGGCGAAAAATGCGGGCTGCCAACCGCAGATATGCTGGCCGCCTCTGGACGTCGGTCATGCCAACGGACAAACGGCTGGCGCACGCGCGACCATACGCCCCGACGGCTCTCGCGGAGCGCCTCATCGAACTCCCCCGGCGTGAATTGATCGTGAAAAAACGAGGGCTCTAACGCCTCGATCCAAAGATCCGAAACATGCACCAACACCCGCTCTAACCCGACCCCTTCGACATAGGGGGTCTGCCAGCGGTGCATCGAGCGATGGAACGGGTCACGCACGTCGCGCTGGGGACGGGCGACGATCCCTTGCATGCGCACCGTGAACCGGCTGGGCTCATGGTCCCCATACGAAATTGAAACGCGGCGTGGACGCTTGCTTGTCCGCGCGCCTTGCACGATCTGGACCTGGATCCGGTCGGCTTCGGCCTGGTGCGCGGCCGGAAGGGGCTGGCGACGGACCCGTGCCGGCGGGGCGACCGAAATCGGCACGCCGTCGCGCTCTAAAACGATCTCGAGCTGGGTCTCGAGGGAAGAAGACGCGGGGACCGGATGCCTGTCCGCGGGTAACGGTCGAAAAGGTGCCTCGCTCATGCAGGTCGCAAGAAGCAGCGTACGCGCCGGGCCGCCTCGTCCCACGCATGGCGGGCGGCGGCTTGGGCAAATCCGACCGGCACCTCCGCACGGAGGCGCGACCGGTCACGCACGGCTTCATTCCACATGGCCATCATATCATCGACGTCGCCGTTCCGAAAGAAGCGCACGCCCTGCGTCGGCAGGACCTCCCGCAAGACGGGCAGATCGCTCGCAAGAACCGGGCATCCGTACGACAAGGCCTCCAAGGGCGGCAAACCGAACCCTTCGTCCGCGGAAGGGAACAGGAGCAGATCGGCATGGCGATACCATGCCGCCAGCGTCCGGTCACGCACGGCACCAGGAAAAATGACCCGCGGCACCGCATCACGCTCGACGCACGCGATCAGGTCCCGGCGAAACGCATCCGTTTCCCCCACGAGCACGAGCGCGTGATCAGGGAAAACGGTATGCAGGGCCTTCCAGGCCTCCAACAGCAGCCCAAGACGCTTGTGCGGATAGGCGGAGCCGACCGCGAGAAAATAGGGTCCCGGGAGCGGAACCTGCCCGTCGTCCGGGAGGGGCGGCTCGATCCCCTCCCCTACGACCGCTATTTTTTCCCTCGCCTGAGGGAAGAAAGACACGAGGTCATTCGCCACGACCTGCGTCGGAACGAAGATCGCCTGGGCGCGCCGCACCGCGGACCAAAGGGTGAGGCGTTGCGCGAGGCGCATGATCCAAGCGAGAGCGCGATTCCGACGATACGCATGGCTGCTATCGGGATGGCGGAGCAAGATCAGGTCATGGACGAAGCAGACGAACGGCGTGCCCACGAAAAGCGGAACATTCCAATGGGGAAAAAAGACGAGATCCGGAGCGTCGGCATGGATCAGGAACGGAACATGCCATTGCTCACGAGGGCCATACCAAGGAATATCTGAACGGAGCACCCTGTCCGGTTTCGGCAGCCCCTCGAGCTGCGACGGGTGACGCACGAGGACCGTCCAATGGAGCGATCGGTCGGCGAATAGGCGCCGCATGAGCGCATACACCACTCGGCCGATGCCGCGGGACGTGGCAACCCCCATGAAGCGTGCGTCGACGAAGATCCGCATGGGTGCAGTATGCCTGGGGCTCAGGGCTTGGCAAAGCTGGCCGCAAGGCATAGAGTGCGCACCATGCGGAAGGGATGGGGAGAAATCTCCAACCGAACATGGGCCGTGGGCGCTATCAACCTAACGACCGACACGCCCCTCCTCCGCTTGGGAAAGAAAAGCCGTCGCAAAGCCTCTTCTTTCCGTCGCCTCGTCGGGGTGTAGCTCAGTTGGCTAGAGCGCCTGCTTTGGGAGCAGGAGGCCGCAGGTTCAAGTCCTGTCACCCCGACCATGAAAAACTCGCTTGCCCAAGCGAGTTTTTACGCGCCCTGTCGAGCGCACGCGCCCTTTGTGCGGCCAAATGCGTATTCTTGGCGAGCTCACCTGGCGCGGCCGGGCGCCCCTAAAGGGAGAGTGCTCAACCGCTTGACAAGAATCTCGTTTTCAGCTAGTATCAGCGACCGTTCAGCGAGCATGGATCGCTCAAAAAGTACCCTTCCTGGCGGTCAGCGCCCACGGATCCCTCGCGGATCCCGACCCCGCTGCCCGTCAGGCGCGCCCTGTTCCGGTTCAACCCGGAACTCGGCTCAAGCGAATGGCGCCCGGCCCCTACCGGTCCGCATGAGGCGGAAAACCAAGGACAACCCGTCGACGCCACCAACGTCGAAGACATGCAAAGGAAGATCCTCGACATGAGCACGTCCCCCCGCATCCCCGTCTGCCGCAGCATCAGCCTCGAGATCCCGAACACGGGCTACGGCCGCCGCGGTCCCATCATGGCCGAGCCGCTCCCGTCGGGACGGTCGTCGGTCAGGGACTTCATCAAGCTCGCCCGGCCCGGCGTGAAGATCGAGCGCCTCGGGCACGAGTCCATGGTCGACATCTCGGCCGGCGGACCCCCGTCGCCCTCGAGCCTCTTCTTCCGCACCGTGCACGCGGCCTTCGCCGACCACTACCCGCTGGCACTCCGGCCCGAGGTGCTCATGTTCCTCGTCACCCACACGGTGGCGGAGACGGTCAAGGCACACCCCGCGGCCTACCAGCACCTCTTCACGCGCGCGGCGGAGGGCGCGGAGAAGCAGGAGATCCGTGTCCGCCACGACGGCCTGGTGCGCGGCCAGACCAGCCCCTGGGACAAGGTGTTCCCGCTGTTCGACACGGCCCTGCGCAAGGCCGTGCCCGCCGGGATCATGGAGCACATGCTCCCCGGCTTCAGCACGGCCACCGCGGAAGCGGACATCGCCGCGATGGTGTCGTTCATGGACGCCGCGAGCCCGTACTACCGCTACACGGTCGAGACGCTCTGCGGGATCCCCGAGATCCGCCTCCTCGGCACCGCCGCGGACTGGCAGAAGCTCAAGGTCGCCGTGGCCCAGCTCGCCGAGGCCTTCGATGGCCACCTGCACGCCTACTTCCAGCACCTCCTCCCGGTGGTCAACACCCTCGCCTCCCAGGCGAACGGGGAGCCGCAGGACGACGACTTTTGGAAGTCGATCTACAAGCACCACTCCGGGTCCGGGAGCGAGACCTTCAACGGGTGGCTCAGCGCCTTCGTCAACTACGTCCAGGTCAACGGCGCGCTCGTCGCCAAGAACGAGGCGGCCTTCGACTGGAAGAACATCGACGCCGAGAACTGCTGGCGCATGCCCGGCATCGCCGTCGGCGCGGTGCCCTCGCACGTGGCGGCCGTGGACTTCATCTGGGACTACTTCGGGACCAAGATCCCGATGGAGTTCCTCGGCGGTATCATCGGCGTCGAGGGCGATGGCGGCTACCTCACCCCGCAGCTCTCGTACGCCGTGGTCGAGAAGGGCTGAATGCAGGATACCCCGAAGCCGGACCCGCCTGAAACCGGGAAGCGCGAAGCAATCCGCTCGCGCCGCCTGGTCTTTTTTGTATGAAGACAATTCACTCGAAGGACTTGACACGGAAGGCAAAAAATGCAATACTCAAACGCACACGTTACCGGAAAAGGAGAGCTAAAACATGGAAACAGACGAACGGGACGAAAAAGACCAGCAGGTGGGCTCGATGGTCGTCCTGACCAAATCGGGCGTCGAGAAGGTGCGGCTTACGCAGCACGCCTACCGTGCGGCCCTCGAGACGGTCCTGCGCCCGGCAGGGTTTGCCTGCGGCCCGGAGTGGCACGCCGGAACCGATGCGGACGGCAGCCAGTACCTCCTCCGCATGGACCAGAGGACGCTGGCGGCCATCTGCTTCGTGGAAGACAGGGCCTACCACGAGTCGCCGACCGTCGACCTCACCGTGCGGACGGCGGGAGGTTCCGCCACCATCAAGATCTCGCCGGAGGCAGCGTCCACGCTGCTCAGCGGCAGCATCGAACGCGCCACGACCATGGACCCGATCAGGGGCGTGGATGCGAGCGGGAACCCCTTCATGCTCTACCTCCACCCGGACCACGACTGCGTCAGCGCCGTACGCATCGGCAAGATCAAGACGTCCGGGCTGACGAACTGCTGACGGACGGGGCGCGCCGAGACGCGCCAACCTAGGCGCTGTGCATTTCGCACGGCGCATTTTATTTGGATGAAGAAGGCAGAAACACGCCCAGCATCGATGACGGGACCGCGTCTTGGCATGGGGCAGCGGGATTCATCCGTAATCACCCGACAACCAAGATCCGGCTGGAGCGCATTGGCAGGAGCCTGAGCCACGACGCCGAGAACAGCGTCCTCACCCCGCAGCTTTCGTACGCCGTGGTTGAGAAGGGCTGAAGGCAGGACGGGACGAAACTGCCCCCCCCTAAACCAGGACGCGCAAGGCGCAAGGCGGCCGCGACCTGGTCTTTTTTGTGCTCAAGAGGATAAATGAGGCACTCCATCGCTTTTTCAAGAAAAAGACGCAAACATTGACAAGATGTTGTTTTTCTGGTATAATTATGTACCGCTTACACTTTCCGTGAAAGGCTAAAATAAGCGAATTTTCGCCTCCCACGGCGCCACAATCACTGGTTGTGACGAACGCCGATTCCGCCCAAACCAAGGGATAGGACATCCCCACCGTACAAACGGTGCAGAACGAGGAGAACAAACACATGTCCCGTCACAAGAATCGGTCGCTTCTCACGGTCGTCGGCAGCAACGGAAAGGTGGACCAGGTCGAGGTAACCGAGGAGGAGTACGCGAAGGCGATCAAGACCTTCAGGCGGATCGAAGGCGGCTCGGATCGCGCCTGGCACAGGGGCACGGATGCGAACGGCAACCCCTTCCTGCTCGGCCTGAGCGTCGACACCCTCGCGATGTTCCTCGACACGGAGCGCGCGG
>CAZIMD010000021.1:8660-10409 GCA_964540365.1 uncultured Gammaproteobacteria bacterium | reverse complement strand
GGCGGCCTCGAGCCCATCGAGCTCCCCAGGGAGAGCGCTCTCGCGCTCCTCGGGGACGGGAGCAGCCGCTTCCGCCCCCATCATTCCCCCATCCTCAAGGGGACGGACGTGAGCGGCAACCCGTTCCGCCTGGTCCTCCGCCCGCAGGGGTCGGGCGTCTCGGGCCTCCACTGCCTCCACGTCGAGACAAGGCAGGAGAGGGGCGGCGAACGGTCGCGCTGCTGACATCGGGAGACCAGTGGCAACCATGGAAGACCGCTCACCCACCGACGAGGTCACGATCCGCCTCCCGCGGGAGCTCTGCAAGGCGCTCCACGCGCTCTGCCTCTACGCCGGCAATGGCCTGCACGCCCTCCCGCTCGACACGCTCTACGTCCTCTCCGACGTGTTCAGCGCGGCACAGGCGAAGGACGGGCTCACCCTCCAAGTCGACCCCCCGCAAGCGCCAGAAGACCCGCACGCGCCCGATCCCGAATTCAACGCCTACTTCACCGCCATCGTCAAGGCAACCGAGGAGGCGGTAAAGCGGGCCGGGGGCTGAAGGCGGAGGGTTCGGAGCCAGGAGGCTTACGCGATGCCAAACGCATCGCGCTTTTTATTCCCGTTGGCTGGCTTCCGGTCCCTAGGGAAGGCCTTGACAAATCTGCTCGATCATGGTACAGAAGATCCGCCTTCACCATTCGTCACCGCAAGGAGGGCTCATGACCGAATACAACGTCCGACTCGGCTGCAAGGGAAAAGGGTTCCATGGCGAGGAGGTCCTCGCGCAGGAGCAGCTCGTCACAATCAACCTGCATCGGAGCCCCGGATCGAGCTCGGTGAGCGTCTCGCCCACCGACTGCCCGCACAACACCGGCGGCCACGGAGACCGCTGCAAGGCCGCGCACCCCGGAAAGGACAAGGTCGGGAACGGGATCTACTGCCCGTACAGCTTCGACTACCCCTACGTCCAGCAGAACAACCCCGGCTGGAAGCCCCCGGAGGCGCTCATGGAAGCCCTCAGGAGGGAGCGGCCGGCCGGGCTTCTCCTCGACGGCACCTAGTCGCAAAAGATGGCCAACGCCCACGCGATGCAGCATGCATCGCGCTTTTTTTATCCCAGTTACGCATAAAGCGAGTGACGGACCTGGAGGCATCGGAACTCGTGTTTTATTCTCGGGACGATCCCTTACGCGTTGGAGGATTGACAAAAACAGCCAATTATGATAGATTAGGTCGCTTAGGATCTCCCCCACGCGCACCTGACAGGAGCCCCCGATGACCTCAGAAACCGTCTCGTTCTTCGACGCCATCCTCCGCGACGGCCTGGCCGAATCCACATACGACCAGTACGTGCACGACAACATCCGCCGCCCTCCGGCCAGCCAGTCCTCGTTCTACACCGAGAAGCGCACCGAAGAAGGGGTCGTCGCCGCAGAAGCGGCCTTCGCGCAATGGGAGCGGCTGCGGCGAATGCGGGACTTCGCCTTCGCCGTCGAGCCGATCGTCCGCGGGATGCGGGCGCTGGCCCTGCGTAAGGAAGCGCACGCCCAGGTGAGGGGTTGGGACCCCCAGACGACCTATCCGATCGCCAACAACTCCCCGAGGGCGACAACCCAGACGGCCCTACTGATCAATCCGGAGTTCCCGGGCTGCGGCTGCAGCGCCCCCAAGGGAGGGGACGTCTTCAGCCGGAATTTCGGGAGCCTGGGACTGCGGGCCCTCACCCTTCAGATCGATCATCCGCCGAACAGCCCCCACGGGAAGAAG
>CAZIMD010000021.1:2905-8560 GCA_964540365.1 uncultured Gammaproteobacteria bacterium | reverse complement strand
AGGCGTTTCTTTTCTTTTTCTTTGAAAGGCCCCATCTCAGCCGCCTGCCATCCTCCCCAAACAAAACCCCGCCAAGATCCCCGCCGTCTCGCCGCGGAGGACGCTCGCACCGAGGCTGGCGCGCGGGTACCGACATTCGCTTTCAAAAAACACCCGCTCTTCCTCAGACCACCCGCCTTCCGGACCTACGAATACGGCTCGGGCCTTCCGCTCCGCCAACACCCCTTCCAACGGCGGCAACCCCTTCCCCGTATCGCACACGACGGCGTCCACCCGTGAGCGGTTGAGCGCCTGGCATGCGCCCATCAGGTCGGTCGGCGCATGGATCGTCATGACGCGCGCCTGCTCCGACTGCTCCATCGCCTCTTGCGCGATGGTCTGCAGGCGCTCTAAGCGCAGGTCTTTTTTGATGGTGCGCGCGCTCAACAACGGCACCAGATCCGTGATGCCGATTTCGGCGAGTTTTTCGGTCAGCCATTCGAAATGGTCCTTCTTCAAGATGGCCGCACAGACGAACCGCCGCTCCCCCGGAACGGCGACCGTCGCAGGGGCCGCCTCTTCGGCCCGCTTCCGCACGTCGACGGTCCGGTCCGAATACGCCACGATCTCGACGACGATCGCCTTCCCTTGCCCATCCACGAGGGAAATCTCCTCACCCGTCCGCAAATGCAAGACCCGGACGATCTGGTGGACCAGCTCCGGGACGCGGATCGTCCACGCCTTGGCTTCCGGCAACGGGGAGAGCGTGAAGACGTGGCGTTTCATAGGCTAGATGCGCTTGTCGACGTAGGCCTTCACGGTGCGCCAGCGCTTGCGCAGTTCCAAGCGCAGCTGGGAGACTTCTTTTTCGGCCGCGTGCCTGCCCTTCGCATAGGCGGCGAGGACCTCATCGATCGCCTCGTTGTACGCTGACTGCGTCATCCCTTCGGCAGAGGAAAATTTCTTCAGGATCTGCTTCTGGAGCAACGCGGCGTGCGCCTCAAGATCCTTCTGGATGGCCTGCCCCTTTTTCGAGCGCAAGAATAACCCGGCCGCCAAGCCTAACGCGAGACCCGCCGCGAGGCCGGCGCCCGCCGTTTTCACCTTCCCCGCCTTGCTTTGCCGATGGAACATAGGAAACAGGCGACAAGAATGATACACTCAGCCTATCACACGTCCCGGTCCGCGACCAACGTATGCCCCGCCCCGCCCCTTCCCTCGACGTCCTCACCATCGGCGATACCATGCTCGATGTCTTTGTTGAAATCAGCGAGGCGGCCGTGCACTGCAAGACGGACAAGACGAACTGCCAAATCTCCTTTGTCTTTGGGGAAAAGATCCCCGTCGACGCGATGACCCGCGTACCGGCGGCCGGCAACGCCTCCAATGCCGCGCTCGCGGCCGCCCGGCTCGGCCTTGAGACGGCCATCGCCTCGACCATCGGCGACGATTGGGAGGGCGGGCTCATCCGCAAGCGCTGGAAGGAGGGGGGTGTTTCCCTTCGCTACGTCTCGCAACCGCGTGGAGCCACGACGAACTATTCGACCGTGCTGTCGTTTCAGGGCGAACGGACCATCCTCGTCCACCACAACCGCTACGCATACCAGTTCCCCAAATCCGTGCCGCCGACCGGTCGCATTTACTACACTTCCTTGGGCGAGGGGCATGAGCCCCTGGAGCAAGGCCTGCTCGCCTACCTTTCCCGCTCGCCAAAGACCCGCCTGACCTTCCAGCCGGGCACCTACCAGCTACGCCGCCTCGCGACCGGCATGGAAGAGATCCTGCGCCGGACCGACATCCTGGTCCTCAACAAGGAGGAGGCGGAGCGCTTCCTCCTACAACCGGTGAAAGCCCCCCTCAAAAAACAGCTCGCGCGCCTGCAAGCGCTCGGACCACGCATCTCGGTCATCACGGACGGCGAAAACGGGTCGTACGCCATCGAAGGGACCCACGCCTGGTTCTGCAAGAGTTTTCCCGTCCCCTGTCTCGAACGCACCGGCGCCGGCGATGCCTATGCCAGCGCCTTCACCTGGGCCATCGACAAGGGCTTTTCGGTCCCCGAAGCGATGCGGTACGGGACCGCGAACGCTTCCAGCGTGATCCAATATGTGGGGCCGCACCAAGGCCTCCTCCATCGCGAGGGCCTCAATAAGGTCATCCGCCAGCACCAGGCCATCCGCGCCCGCCCTTTCGCCCTATGATCCTCTCCCCCCTCCCCCTGCTCCGCCACGCCCAGGCGCACGGCTACGCCATTCCCGCCTTCAACGTGAACCACCTCGAGACGATCCTCGCGGTGATGGATGCCGCCCGTGAATGCGCGTCACCGGTCATCCTGCAAACCTCTGAAGGCGCGGTCCAATATGCGGGCCTCGGGATGCTGATCGCGATGGCGAACGCCGCGGCGGAAGGCGACCTCCCCGTCGTCCTCCACTTCGACCACGGCAAGGACCTCGCCCTCCTCAAGAAGGCGATCGGATCCGGCTATACGAGCGTCATGATCGACGCTTCCGAACATCCGTTCGCGGAGAACGTGAAACGCACCCGCCAAGTCGTCCAGTGGGCGCGCGTGAACGGGGTCGCCGTCGAAGCCGAGCTCGGACGGATCGGCGGCACCGAAGACATGGTCAGCACCCTCGACAAGGAGGCGTTCCTGACCGACCCGGAAGAAGCCGCCCGCTTCGTGAAGGAAAGCGAATGCGACAGCCTCGCCATCTCCATCGGCACCAAGCATGGCGCCTACAAGTTTGCCGGCGACCGCCATCTCGACCTGGTCCGCCTGAAGGCGATCCGCAAGGCCGTCGACGTTCCCCTGGTGCTCCACGGGGCTTCCGGGGTCCGCGAAGACGTCGTCCACCTCGCCAAACGGTTCGGCGCCGATCTCGGCGAGATGCGCGGGATCCTCGATACCGACATCGCTGCGGCAGTGAAGATCGGGATCTGCAAGATCAACATCGACACCGACCTCCGTCTCGGCTTTAGCGCCGGACTGCGCGAAGCGATCGCCGAACATCCGAATTGGTTCGACCCGCGCAAGCTCTTCGAGCCCGGCCGGACGCTCATGAGAGAGATCGCTAAGCAAAAAATGGAACGGTTCGGCAGTGCCGGAAAGGCGCACATGTTCTAAAAAACGCCCTGTATCGGGCGTTTTTTCATTCCACACGCGGGAGCAGCGCATACCCATCCTTCCCATCCTGCATCACCCAACCGGCATCGGCCAACGCCTGGCGCAGCCGATCCGATTCCGCCCAATCCTTTGCCGCCCGCGCGGACCAGCGCCGTTCTGCAAGCGCGTGGATCGCTGGCGGTACCTCGACGACATCGTGCGTCCATGTCGCCATCCCCAACCCCAACACCCCATCCATCGCGAGCAATGTCGCGCGCTTCTCTTCGGGCGTCGCCGTCGACTTCACGGCATCCCACATCACCGCCATCGCTTTCGGGAGGTTAAGATCGTCTTCCAATGCCTCGCGGAAGGCCGTCATCCATTCGAGGGACGGTAACACCCCTTCCCCATGCGCCCACGAGAGGAACGCCGCTTTCAGCTTGCCGTGCGCCTGTTTCGCGCCTTCGAGAGCCTCCCAGGTGAAGTTCAGCTTGGAGCGGTAGTGCGCACCAAGACAAAAGAAGCGATAATCCATGGCCGAAAACCCCTGCGCCGCCAAGTCTTCCAACGTGTACGCGTTCCCCAACGATTTCCCCATCCGCCCCCCGTTCACGAGGAGGAACTCGCCATGCGCCCAATAGTTCACGAACGGCCGTCCGGACGCCGCTTCGCTTTGCGCGATCTCGTTCTCGTGATGGACCGGCAATAGGTCGATCCCCCCGATATGGAGGTCGAATGTCCGTCCCAAGTATTTCGCCGACATCGCCGAACACTCGATATGCCAGCCCGGAAAACCAACGCCCCAAGGGCTTCCCCACTCCATCTGCCGCTTCACCCCCTCCGCCGCGAACTTCCACAACGCAAAATCGGTGGGATGGCGCTTCTCCGGGTTCGCCTCGACGCGCGCGCCCGCCATCTTCTCTTCAAGGCTCTGCCCGGAGAGACGGCCATAGCCCGCGAATTTTCCCGTATCAAAGTAGATCCCATCCGACGTCCGATATGTATACCCTTTTTGTTCAAGCTCCTGCACAAGGGCGATCTGCTCGGCGATATGCTCCGTCGCCCGAGGCATCACGGCCAGCGGCAACATGTTCAGCGCCCTCATCCCGTCGACATACATCGCCTCATAGTGGCGGGCGATCTCCCACGCCGTCTTGCCGGTCTTTGTCGCTTCGCGCTCCAGCTTGTCCTCCCCCACGTCCCCATCCCCAACCAAATGCCCGACATCCGTAATGTTGGACACGTGCCGCACCTCATACCCAAAAAACACGAGGGCCCGATGCACCAGGTCCCCGAGCAGGTAGGTTCGCCAATTCCCCAACGTCAGGGGGTTATAGACCGTCGGCCCACACAAATACATGCCGACCTGCGGCGGATGGAGCGGTACGAACTCTTCTAACGCACGGGAACGGGTATTCCAAAGACGGAACATACCGAAGAAGCCTAACAGGCTCGATTTTTTGGCGCAACACAACCCGCATCCTCGAAGTAGGGACGGCTGGCCGCAAGGGACATGCGCCCCATCCCCCTTCTTGCGTTTTCGGAGCCAAAGTGATACCCTCCCGGGGTAATCAAAAGGCCCTCCGGCCTTTTAAAAAACCTCCGTTATCCGTATGAATCCCGCGAAGCAATTCGTCGCGTACCTCCGCTCCTCCAAGGCGGAGCTCGAAAAGGTCGTCTGGCCCACCAAACAGGACGTCTTCCGCTACAGCACCCTCATCGTTGTGGTAAGCTTGGTGGCAGCGGTGTTCTTCGCCTTGCTGGATAGCGGGCTCCAGAGCGGCATCAGCGCCATCATCCGCCGCAAGGCCCCGGCCACCGTCACGAACGAGCCCGTCACCATCCCATCGGATTCGCTCCAAGTGACGCCAGAAGTCACCACCGAACCCGCCCCCTCAGCCCCGGCGCCAGAGACCACCAACGTCATCACGGGCTCCCCCACCCGCTAACCCCCTTCGCACCTTCTTCCCCATATGGCTAAGCAAGTCGCCAATTACGGTCGTCGCTGGTACGCGATCCACACCTACTCGGGCTACGAAGAAAACGTCGCCGAGAACCTCAAGCAGCGTATCGAGACCCTGAACATGCAAGATTACGTGTTCGGCATTCTCGTGGCAAAAGAAAAGAAGGTCCGCCTCAAGAACGGCAAGCGCCGCGTCATCGAGGAGAAGATCTACCCGGGCTACGTCCTCGTCGACATGATCGTGAACGACGAGTCGTGGTATGTCGTCCGCAACACGCCCAACGTGACGGGCTTCATCGGCACGGGCACCACCCCGACGCCGCTCGCCGAGAAAGAGGTCGAAGCCATCCTCAAGCGCGTCACCTCGACCGAAGCCAAGCCGGAGACCACGGTCGACCTCAGCGAAGGCGTCGCCGTCACCATCGTCGAAGGCCCCTTCAAGACATACGAGGGCAAGGTCAGCGAAGTCGATGCCCAACGCGGAAAGGTGAAGGTCCTCGTCAACATGTTCGGCCGCGAGACGCCGTTGGAACTCGATTTCCAGCAGGTACGGAAGATTTAAGAAAAAGAAGGCTTCGGCCTTCTTTTTGGTATGCTTCTGGATCGGGTA
>CAZIMD010000021.1:0-2805 GCA_964540365.1 uncultured Gammaproteobacteria bacterium | reverse complement strand
GGCATCAGGACCGGGGAGGCTCGTCCGCCCGAGCACGCTTCTCGCCCCAGTCCGTTGATTCAACATGGGCGCGACGTGTGAATCACCATTATGGCAAAGAAAATCAAGGCCCTCATCAAGGTCCAGGTCATCGGCGGCAAGGCGAACCCGGCTCCCCCGCTCGGTCCCGCCCTCGGTCAGCACGGCATGAACATCGCCGAGTTCTGTCAGAAGGTCAACGCCGCCACGCAAGACCGCGCCGGCGAGGTCGTCCCGGTCATCATCAGCCTGTACGAGGACCGCTCGTACACCTTCATCCTCAAGACGGCCCCGGTCGCCGAGATGCTGAAGAAGGCCGCCAAGATCGAGAAGGGCTCCGCCAAGCCGCACACCGACAAGGTCGGCAAGGTCACCAAGGCCCAGGTCCGCGAGATCGCCGAAAAAAAGCTCAGCGACCTCAACTGCACGTCCATCGAGTCGGCCATGCGCCAAGTCGAAGGGACGGCAAAGAACATGGGGATCGAGCTGGTTGGGTAAGAAGGGACCGCCACATGGCGGTTTTTTCTGTCATCAGAAAGATGGGACGCTTGACACGCGGTGCATTTCCTGCAAGGATACGGCGTCGATCAACCGCTCACGCCACCAGGAAAGGAAGACCCATGCTCAAGAACATCTTCAAGACCCTCCTGCGCTCCGTCCCCGGCTTCAGCCGCATCCACATCTTCTGGTACCCGAAGGACCTCTCGATCCCCCCCCAACGACCCGGAGAGGGGCAGCCAGAACCAGGAAATGAAGGCTTTCCCGACGTACCTCGGGATGGCCTGGTTCGTCGCCAACGACCCGACGGCGCGCGCCGCCTTCCACGCGAACCGGTTCCGCTACCTCGTCACCCCGCGGTCGGAGGTGACAGAGGTCATGCTGAAGGGTTCGCGAGCCGCCAGCTGAAACGCATTCCGCGTTTTTTTCTTTAGGCCTGCGTCACCCGTCCAGCCAGAGAAGCGTTCGGATAGAAAAATCCCGTGAACACACGGGATCAGGAACCCAGCCGGATCGCCTGGACCGATTTCCGCAGCCGCTCCCCGGCCCGTTGCCCGTTCGGCAGAATCGCGTCCGGGTTCGGCTCGGTGAAGAGGCTGTAGGACACGCGCTCCTCATCGCCATCATGCGCGGCCGTCACGCGATGGTGGAACGCCTTGCGGGCCGTGGGAAGATAGAGCTTGAGCAGGTTCCCCGCCCCGACGATCACGTTGCCCGGCGTCTGCAGGGCCGGGAGCGGACGCCATCGGCCCGCGTACTCCGCTTCGAGGCCCGGGGCCGCGCCGCCGCCATAGAGCGACAACAGGCCGAAGTCGTCATGCTCGGGGAACAGGACCCGCGCCGGATCGCCGCCCGCGAGGTAGCGGGTGCAGCGGAGCATGTGGTCACCCTCGCCGGCATCGCGCGCGATGGACGTCCCGAAGGCGCGATCGAGTTGAAGAAAGCAGGCCTGAGCCACACCTTCGAGGATCTCATGCGCCGCCTCGGTAAGAAGACGGAAACGAGGCGCGTCGTCCGGAAAGGCGTTCAGCCGGCGACGGGGCGTGAGGACATCCCAGCATTCACGCTCGGTATCGGGAGCATGCCGCCCCACCCGCTCGACCCCCGGACGCGTATACCCGGCCGAACAGGGGTCGATCTTGTCGAACCGCCGCTTCTCCTCGGACGGACGGCGGAGCTGGAGGCGCACCTCCCGGATCAGCGCCTCCGCGAGGTCGGGCGGGAAGGCTCCCGTCAGGACGAACGCGCCCATGTGCTCGAGCGCCCGCCGAACCCACCAGGGCGACAGCTCCGTGAGCGGGATCGTGGGCAGATGGAAGCGGCAGGCGGCAGGATCCGCCGTTTCGAGCGCCTGCGCGC
Organism: uncultured Gammaproteobacteria bacterium; assembly: GCA_964540365.1. Lineage (GTDB taxonomy): Bacteria > Patescibacteriota > Patescibacteriia > 2-12-FULL-60-25 > 2-12-FULL-60-25 > JAGOUA01. The sequence continues at coordinate 930 of CAZIMD010000021.1, read as the reverse complement.
GTTCCTCCACCGTTTGCGGACCGTCCCCGATCCGCAGGCCCGGCGCCAGATCCGCGAACGGACGCAGGACGAACAGGCGTTCCGAGAGCCGCGGATGCGGCAAGGTCAGGCCAGGGGTCGAAACGGCGGGGCCATCGGTCCACAGCAGGTCGATATCGATCTCGCGCGGACCGAACCGCTCGCGCGGCTGACGCCCGAGATCCGTCTCGATCCGCTTCACGAAGGTGAGCAGGTCCGCCACGGACCCATCCCACGCACCGCCTGCGACGAGGTTGAGGAACGCGGGCTGCTCGATGGCACCGACCGGCCGCGTTTCGTAGAACGGCGATGCGACGAGGCCCGAAACCCTCGCCCGCAGACGCTCGAGCGCACCCCAGAGCGGCGCCTCACGTCCACCCAGGTTGGAACCGAGACCGAAAAACACCTTCATCACGTCACCTCCGATCGATCGAACGTCCGCGAAACCCCCACGAACGCGCAGTCGGCGAGCTTCTCCGGCTTGCGCGCCTGTACCGTCACCATCAGCACGCGCCGATCCTGAAAACAGACCAGCGCCACCGCCTCCGCCAGCGTCTCGAGCAGGACGAACTCCCGCTCCGCGACGAGCCGCCGCACCTCGCGATGGATGGACACGTAGTTCAGTGTCTCCCCCAGCGCATCCCGCCGGATCGGCACGCCGCCCAGGTCGCACGAGACATCGAGCCGCACCGTCTGCGGGACCGTCCGCTCCCCCTTCGGCACGCCGATGCGGCACGAAACCAGGAACCCTTCGAGAAACACGGTCGTCTTTGCCATGGGTCACCACCTTGTCTTGCGCCCATATGGACGCGATCGAGGGAAAAAGAAATCGAAGGCAAACAAACGCGCTTCACAGGCGCGAGGACCTTAGAAAAAGCTGGACCACGTCTTGAGCGTGCGGCGCAAAAGCAT
>CAZIMD010000020.1:4020-21747 GCA_964540365.1 uncultured Gammaproteobacteria bacterium | reverse complement strand
ACCTCCGATTTCGGAGGTGTTTTTTCATGGTAGCGGGGGCCGGAATCGAACCGGCGACCTCGGGCTTATGAGTCCCACGCTCTAACCAGCTGAGCTACCCCGCCATAAAAAGCCCTGTGAAGGTAGCACGCGCGGCGGAGGGTTGGCAAGGCGCCCAAGATTGGCTCGTCTGAGGAAAACGGCCGGATGCGGCACGCAATAACATTTTACGACGCAAGTTACCCATGGATCGACAATGGACCGCGATTCTGCTACGCTGACGAGCAATTATGATGCTCACCACGCATGTCATGGTGGGGGCGACCTTGGCCCTCACCTTCGCCCCGGACCGTCCGTGGCTGGCGTTTATATTGGGGTTCGTTTCGCACCTGCTCATTGACGTGATCCCACATGGGGATGCGGAAATGTACGTCAAATATCAAAAAGGGATGCAGGTCCGGTTGGCCTTGGCGTATAGCGCGATCGATGCCGTGGTCGCGATCGTGCTGATCGGGGTCTTGCTCAACTTGCCGCTTGGGGAGATGTCGCGCGGGATCGCCACCTTGGGGATCTTTGGGGGGGTCTTGCCGGACCTGCTCGCTGGCCTGCGCGAGATCATCAAGTCCCGTTGGCTGGAGGCGTTCAATCGCGTCCATTTTTTCTTCCATGATGGGGTCACAAAGCGGTGGGGTGACGTGCCGCTGTGGTTGGGGATCGGGGCGCAGGTGATCGTGGTCGCCGCCTTATTTCCACTTTTTCGCTAAACCCGCAACCAAAACCGCCACGAACATGCGTGGCGGTTTTGGTTGCGGGTTTCGGGGCGCGGGCACCGCTCACGCCAATGCAAAGACCCTCGCGATACGAGGGTCTTTGCATGGTTGCGGGGGTTGGATTCGAACCAACGACCTCCGGGTTATGGGCCCGGCGAGCTGCCTGGCTGCTCTACCCCGCTATGGATTTGTAGGGGGATGGTACGCGATGCGGGACGGGGCGTCAAGAGGCGGTTGGCGCAAACAAAAGCCCCCTCGTGGGAACGAAGGGGATCTTGGTGCCGGGAGAGAGAATCGAACTCTCATGACCTTGCGATCGCAGGATTTTGAGTCCTGTGCGTCTACCAATTCCGCCATCCCGGCCGGCCCGGCTAGGGTACGCGATGGGCGCGGGGCCGTCAACGGTCCGTTAGCGTCATTCCGCCGCCGCTTTTTTGCGGGCGCGGGTCTTCTTGGGGGCGCTTTCTTTCGCGCCCAGGATCTCGAGGGCCTGTTCAAGCGACGGGGTCGTGCCTTGGAGGTTTTTTGGGACGGTCGCGTTGGTCTTGTTGTGTTTCAGGTACGGCCCGTATTTGCCGTCGTGGAGGGTGATTGGCTTGCCGTCCTTGGGATGGGTGCCGATGGCGGTCCCGGGCGAGCTGGCGCGCTTGCCGCGACCCGTCTTGGGTTCGGCGAGGAGGGCGAGCGCACGCTCGGCGGTGATCGTCCAAAGGCTGTCGTCCTTCTTGAGCGAGCGGAAGTCGCCATCGTGGACGACATACGGCCCGAAGCGGCCGAAGCCAAGCTTGACTTCCTTGCCGCTCGTGGGATGCGTGGCGAGGACGCGCGGGAGCGAGAGGAGGTAGAGCGCCTTCTGGAGATTGAGGGTCTCGAGCGGGGTGTCCTTGGGGACGCTCGAGCGCTTCGGTTTCTTAGCTTTCTTGTCCTTGTCGTCCGGATCTTCGCCGAGCTGGACGTAGGGCCCGTAGCTCCCGGTCCGGAGGTAGATGTTGAGGCCGGTCGCGGGGTCGACGCCTAAGCTCGTGGGGCCTTGCTGCTGCTTGCCGAGGAGCTCCTCAAGCGTTTCAGGGGTGAGGTCCGCGGGGGCGATCGTATCTGGGATGTTCATCTTTACGGGCGTCTTGTGCTTTGGGTGGATCCCTTCCATGTAGGTGCCGAAGCGACCGAGGCGGATCTCCACGTCGGGGACGGCGGGGAGGAGGAGGCGGCGGGTCTCGTCTTCCGGGGCGGCGGCGAGCTCGGCGTCGATGCCGGCCTTGAGCCCATGGGCGCCGTCAAAATAGAACGCGCGGAGGTAGGGAATCCATTCCTCCTTGCCTTCGGCGATGCGGTCGAGGTCCTGCTCCATGCGCGAGGTGAAGGTCGCGTCGACGAAGGTCGGGAAGTGCTTTTCCATGTATTGCGTCACGATCATGCCCGTGAAGGTGGGGATGAGCGTCGACTGCTGTTTTCGGACGTAGCCACGGTCAAGCAGCGTCGAGATGATGCTCGCGTAGGTGCTTGGCCGCCCGATGCCCGCCTTTTCCATGTATTGGATGAGTCCGGCTTCCGTGAAGCGGGACGGCGGCTTAGTCTCGTGGCCGACGGGCGCCACGCCTCCGCATTCGACCGTGTCGCCGATCTCGAGGGCGGGCAGGATACGTTCGCGGTCTTCGAGGGCGAGATCCGGATCGTCGTGGCCTTCGGCGTATGCGCGAAGGAAGCCGGGAAAAAGGATGCGGAGGCCGCTAGCCTGGAAGCTGACGTTCGCCTCCTCGAAGGTCACGGTCGTTTGCTCTTGGTCGGACGCGGCCATTTGCGAGGCGAGGGTCCGCATCCAGATGAGCTCGTAGACATCGCGTTCGATGCCTTGCAGCGGGGTGTCGTCCGGGGCGCGGAAGTCGAGGGAGGGGCGGATGGCCTCGTGGGCTTCTTGCGCTCCCTTGGCGGTCGCGTAATGACGGGCTTCCTTGGCGAGGTATTGTTCCCCGAAACGGGTCTTCACGACCTGCTGCAGGCGGGACACGGCCTCGGCGGACAGGCTCACGGAGTCGGTACGCATGTAGGTGATGTAACCGTGTTCGTACAGGGCTTGGGCCGTGCGCATGGCTTCCTTGGTCGAGAGGCCGAGCTTGCGGTTGGCTTCCTGCTGGAAGGTGGAGGTGATGAACGGCGCGGTCGGTTGTTTCTTTACGGCCTTGACCTGTTTTGTCGCGACCTTCCACGACGTGTGGGTCGAGAGCTTCTCCGTGAGGGCCTTGGCGGCGGCTTCGTCGAGGACGCGGACGCTGCGTCCGGCCTTGACCTGGCCGGTTTCCTCGTCAAAATCCTTGCCGCTCGCGATGGACGTGCCGTCGACGGCGAGGGAGGTCGCCTCAAACGTCGACGCGTCCTTTTTGAGGGTGGCGAGCAGGTCCCAATAGCCGGCCTTGGCGAAGCGGAGGCGGGCGCGTTCGCGGTCGACGATGGCCTTGAGGGCCGCGCTTTGGACGCGGCCGGCCGAAAGGCCATAGGCGATCTTGCGCCAGAGGACGGGCGAGATGCCGTAGCCGACGAGGCGGTCGAGGATGCGGCGCGTTTCCTGGGCGCGGACCACGTCTTGGTTCAACGTGCGCGGATGCACGAAGGCGGCCTCGATGGCGGGGCGGGTGATCTCGTGGAAGACGGTGCGGTGGATGGGGACTTTGGGTTTCAAGACTTCCAGCAGGTGCCAGCTGATGCTCTCCCCCTCGCGGTCGTCGTCGGTCGCGAGGTACACGTCGTCCGCATCCTTGAGGGCGCGTTTCAGTTCGTCGATGGTTTTTTTCTTGCCGGAAGGGATGATGTAGAGCGGCTCGAAGTCGTGGTCGACGTCCACGCCAAGCTGGCCCTTGGGCGTTTTTTTGAGGGCTTCGGGAACGTCGGCGGCGGACTGCGGGAGGTCGCGGACATGGCCCATGGAAGCCAAAATTGTGTAATCTTGGCCTAAAAATTTGCGAATCGTCTTCGCTTTGGTTGGGGACTCCACGATGACCAGGTGGCGCATATGAGGTGGATGGTAGCACGAAGGCGAGCCCTTTAGGCAAGTCCGCAACGGAACCAGCGTCCCGAAGGGCCCTGTCGGACCAATCCTTGGAGCTCCAGGAGGCCGAGGCGCGAGACGAGTCCGCTGGGATCGGTTTTGAGCCCGCTGGCAAGGTCATCGAGGCCGAGCCCATCCGCATGCGGTTCCAGGCGCTCGATGAGGGTCCGGTCTTGCTCGCTTATGGGGAGCCTGTCGCGTGCCTGGCGGGCCTGTTGGGGCGGGTCGACGGCGAGCGTTTCCCAGACGTCGTTCGCCTGGCGGCAGAGGCGGGCGCCGGCCGTGAGGAGGGCGTGTGTCCCGTGGGAGGCATCGGAAAAGATGCTGCCCGGGACGGCGAGGACGTCGCGCCCCAATTCGAGCGCGATCCGCGCCGTGATGAGGGTCCCGCTGCGCTCGCGGGCCTCAATGACGATCACGGCCTGCGCGAGGGCGGCGATCAGGCGGTTGCGGGCAGGGAAGGTCCCTTGGTGGATGGCGCTGCCGGGCGGATACTCGCTGATGATCCCGCCGCCGTTGGCGATCATGCGCTCGGCGAGCGCGGCGTGGGCCTGGGGGTAGAGCTCGTCCCTGCAGACGCTTGAGCCGAGAACAGCCACCGTCGGGAGGCCTTGGTCGAGCGCGCGTTCGTGGGCGCGGCCGTCGATCCCGAAGGCGAGGCCGGACGCGATGCCGACGGGGCTGTCGGCGAGGCCTCGCATGAGCTCGTCGGTGACGCGTTCGCCATAGCCGGTCGGACGCCGGGTCCCGATGACGGCGAGATATGGGGCCTCGGGGATCTGTCCGCGGGCGAATAAGACGGTCGGCGCTTGGGCCCCGAGGTGCGCCAACCGTCGCGGCCAACCGGGCTCGTCCGGGTAGAGGATCCGAACCTGCTCGCGCGCGCAGGCGGCGAGGATCGTTTCGGGATGGCAGCGACGCAGGTGCCGTTGCCATAGGGCCGCAATTTTTTCAGGCACGCCCCGCTTGCGGAGGGCGGTAGGCGTGAGCAGCGAGGCGTCCTCTGCCGGGATGCCTAAGGCGGCGAACGCCTCGAGGGCGCTTGGGGGTGCCAGGGCGACGAGGAGGCGGTGGTCCGATAACGAAAAAGAAGAGGTCATCTCTTCTTTCCGTTCCATGCCTGTTGGGCGGCGTCAAGGCCGTGGGAAAGCCAGGCGATGACGGCTCGTTCGGCGTCGTTGAGGATCTCTGTGGCGAGCGGCCGTTCCTCGCCCGTAAACCGTTCCAGGACGTAGTCCTCAATGGGTTGGGGGGTCGTCGGTCGGCCGATGCCGAGACGGAGGCGGGCGATCGGGTGCCCGCCCAGGCGTTCCTCGATCGAGCGGATCCCGTTGTGGCCCCCGGCGCTGCCGCCATGGGAGAACTTGAAGGTCCCGAGGGGAAAATCCAGCTCATCCTGGACGATCAGCGCGTTTTCCAAGGGGATCTTGTAATAATTCAGGATCGCCTGCACCGCGTCCCCTGAAAGGTTCATGTATGTCGTGGGTAGGGCGAGGATGACGGCCTCGTTCGCGTTCCGCCCGCGCGTACAGAGCGCTTGTAGGGCGCGGTTTTCCTGGAAAGGGCCCGCCCCGATGGCTTGCGCGACGCGTTCCACCGCTTCCCAACCGAAATTGTGCCGTGTTCCGCGGTATTTATCGCCGATGTTCCCGAGCCCGATGACGGCTTTCATAGGGGGTTAGCGCCACTTCTGGCGGCGCTGCGTCTGGTTGACGAGGCGTGGCTTCTCCTTGATCTCGCCGGCAACGGCGACCATGCCGGGCCCGTTCTGGTTATGCTTCTTGGAGGCTTTCGAGGAGGGGATGTTCTGCGCCTTGACGACGATGGGCGTGCCGACGAAGCCGAACTTCTCGCGCAAGCGCTTCTCGAAGAAGCGGACCCAATTCTGGTGGATCGAGTCCTTCTCGCCGATGACCGTGATCACGATCGTGGGCGGCGCGGAGCCGACTTGGGCGGCGTCGTAGATGCGGGGGGACTTGGGGCCGTAGCTCGCGAGCGGCTTCATGGTCTTGATGCAGGCCTTGAGCTGGCGGTTAAGGGCGTTGTAGTCGATCTTGCGGTGGCGTTCGGCTTGGATTTCCAGGGCCTTGTCGAGGAGGGTGTGGATGCGCTGGCCTTCGAGGGCGCTCGTGAAAATGAGAGGGGCCCAATTCAGGAACGGGAAACACTGGCGGATGAGCGCCTCGTACGCTTGCGGGGATTTCGTGGTCTTGTTTTGGACGAGGTCCCACTTGTTCGCGACCAGGATCAGGCCCTTGTGGGCGCTTTGCAGGATGCCGGCGAGGTGGCGGTCCTGGGCGGTCGGATCTTGGGTGGCATCAAACACAAGAAGGGCGACGTCGCAGTCCTCGATCGCTTGCTGGTTGCGGCGGATGCCTTCCTCTTCGAGCCGGGTGTCGATCTTGGAGGCCTTGCGCATGCCGGCGGTATCGACGAGGACCATCTCGCGGTCGCGATAAATGAAGGCGGTGTCTTGCGGTTCGCGGGTGGTGTGGGCCGTCGGTGACACGATCGCCCGCTCTTCGCCGATGATGGCGTTGGTGAGCGAGGACTTGCCGACGTTGGGACGGCCGACGAGGGCGATGCGCAGCGGTTCCGTCTCGAAGGCGGGACGCGGCGGTTTGCCCTGGGCCACGAGGTCGGCATGGACGAGATCGAGCAGGTCACCGAGCCCTAGGCTCGTGACGGCGCTGACCGCGTGCGGCTCGCCGAGGCCCAGCTGCTTCCAGTGCGGGTCGCTGCCGGCGCGGCGGAGCGTTTCCTTGTCGCACTTGTTGACGAGGAGGAAGGCCTTCTTCTTGCTGGCGCGGATGCGTTGGGCGATCTCCTGGTCTTCCGGGAGGGGGCCGACCTGGGCGTCGACGAGGAAAAGGACGATGTCCGCCTCCTGTAGGGCAAATCCGCTTTGGCGGGAGATGCCGGCGCCGATGTCGTCTTTTTCGACGTCGAGCCCGCCGGTATCGATCAATTCGAACACTTCCCCACGCCAAACGACCTGACCGTAGTTGCGGTCGCGGGTGGTGTGCGGGCTGTCGCTCGTGAGGGCATTTTTTTGCTCTGTTAAGCGGTTCCAAAGGGTGGACTTGCCGACGTTGGTGCGGCCCACGAGGGCGACGCGGGGCAAGCGGGCGGTGCTTCGGTCAATGGTCATAGGGTTATTTGGCCTCGACAAACGCGAAGCTGGCGTCGCCTAAGATAAGCAGGAAATCCGTGGTTTGGGAATAGACCCGCTCCAGGGTGTCGGTATCGAGGGGAAACGTGCGGTACGATCCGCCGTTGGTGGTCACGAGCTGGTCGGGGCTCACGCTCACGACGTCGGCGCCGAGGAGGCGTTGGAGGCGAGCCAGTTCAGCGGGTTTCTTGCCCCCGGTGAGGTCATAGATGGCGGACCGTTCGAAGCCGCGGCGGGCGGCGTTGCCGAGGGTGCCAATCTCGTAGCCGTTCCGTTCGAGCTTGGCGGCGGCCTGGGCGGCGAAGTTGGTTCGGAAGGTCCCGTTTTTGACCTCGAGACGCACGGTCTCCTTTGGGCGTTCCTGCTGTTTGCGCGCCGTCGTGGTCTCGAAGGGGTTGCGGACGATCGCGCGGATCTCGGACCAGTCGGGCTGCTTCGGGAAGAGCATGTAGGCGCCGCCCACGTTCGCGGAGGCGAGGACGCCGTCCGGGGCGTCGGTTAAGGTCGTCATCGTTACCCTGTCTGGGGAGAATTCGTTCGCGAGGGGAGCGAACTTTAGGAGATCCCACACAGACAGGTCGGTTTGGATGTGTTCGCTTACGACGCGATACATGTCCGCAAGCTTACCCGGATCGGCGAGCGTGCCTAGCGAAAGGAGCTTTTCGCGTACGGCAAGCATAACCAGCTGTTGCCGGCGGCTGCGGGCGAAGTCGGATCCCTCACCGTTATTCCCATGCCGGCTGCGGGCGAAGGTCAGGGCCTGCTCGCCGGTCATGGCCTGCGGGCCTTTCTTGAAGCTGACGGTCTTGACGCCGCCCGATTCGCCGACCGGATAGGTGGGATCGGTAAAAGCGGTCTCGACGTTTACCGTGACGCCGCCGATCGCATCGATGAATTTGGTGAAGCCTTGGAAATCGATGCGGACAACGTGGTCAATGGGAATCTCCAGCAGCTGGGAGAAGGCCTGGGCGGTGCGGACGGCACCCTCGCCCGGGGCTTCCTGTTCGGCGTAGGCGTGGACGGCGTTGATCTTCTCGAAGCGGCCGGAGCCGAGCGGATAGGCGAGGTCGCGGGGGATCGAGACGAGTCCGACCCGCTTGTTCTCGAGGTCCACGGAAGCCACGAGGATGGAATCGGTGAGGTTCGAGCCCTCATGTCCCGCCCCTCCGATCCCGAGGATGAGCACGTTGAGGCGGCCTTTTTCGCTGGGGAGGGCAGGGGCTACGCCGTTCGCCTGGGCGCCAAACAGGAGGCGACGCACGTCGCTGATGATGGGGATGTGTTGCGTCGGTGCGCTTGCGGCGGCGAGGCGCTGGTTCGACAGGTATGACCAACGGGCCCCGAAGGCCGAGAGGCACGCCACGAGCGCCATGAAAGCGATCGCGATGACGTAGGTCTGTTTCTTGAACCGTCCTTCCATGGCGCGGAGGAGGTCGGGGCTGGGAGTATCCATGTTGTCCGATCGTAGCAGAAAACGGCTCCCTTGGGAAACCTTCGGGAACGCCTCGCGCCGCATTCGATGAAATGCCTTGAGACCTGCAAAACACGCGATTTTTCGTCGTGTTGGAATAAAACCGGCGCAGGCGTAGGGGCGTTCGTCGTACGCGTGCGTTTTTTCGCGGTCCTGCGGACGGCCGCCGGGTGTGCTATACTCATCCCAGTCTATGAACCTTGTCTCCCGGTGCCAGCATCTGTTCGCCTCGCTTTGGAAGCGGACGTCCTTCAAGGCGGCGTTCCTGCTGATTCTGGGGATCTTCGTATTCGTGCAAGCGACGCCGGTGTTGGCGCAGCAGGGAGGTGTTGGGCAAGCGGTTGATGGATCCGACATTAGCCAGATCGTGCGTGGGGCCAGCAGCATTTCTTGCGGTCAAGGGGCGACCACCTGTTTGTTGCAAGTCGTGAGTTTCATCGTAACTTTCATTTTTAGCATCATCAGTTATTTCCTTTCGAAGCTACTCGTTCTGCTGACGAGTATCCTGATCACGTTTGCCCGGTATAACTCGTTCAATAACGCGCCGCCCGTGGAGATCGGATGGGTGATCGTGCGGGATATCTGCAACATGTTCTTCATCATCGTGTTGCTGGTGTCCGCGTTCGCGACGATCATCGGGAAAGGGGAGGATTTGGGGATGCACTATTCGAACGTCATCAAGAAGCTGTTGGTCGCGGCCGTGCTGGTCAATTTTTCGCGGACGATCGTGTTGCTGCTGATCGACGTGTCGCAGGTATTTACGCTTACCTTCGTTTCCGCGTTCGAAGGGACGATTGCCGGGAACCTCATCCAAGGGCTCGGGATCAACCAAATGGTGCAGCTCCAGGAGCAAAACATGGCGGCGGGGGCGCAAGGAGGGCAGCAGGTGATTGACGTCGTCGGGATCGGGATGGCTTACCTCCTCTCGATTTTCCTCCTGGTCACGGCCGTTGCGATCGTGCTGCTATACGTCGGGTATTTCATCGTACGTATCATCGCCCTCTGGATGCTGATCATCGCCTCGCCCTTCGCTTTCCTGGCGGATGCTTTGCCGGGGACGATGAAGAGCGTGCTTCCCAAGGAGGCGAGTGGGTTTTGGGGCCAATTGAGCGCGCAACTGACGGGGGGTCCGCTCATCGCGTTTTGGCTGTGGTTAAGTTTCGCCACGATCCAGCAGACGGCCGCTTCAGGAGGGTTTGCCTCGGCGAATATCGGGTTTGATTTTCCGCAGGATGGCACGGCGAACCAGGTGTTGGGGTTCGTGACCCGCATCGGGACGGCGCCGCAACTGGCCGGATTCATCGTCGCGGTGGCGATGTTGGGCATGGGGTTCAAGGCGGCGACAAGCACGGCTTCCAGCGTCGCGGGAGGCTTGTTGGCGGGGGTGGCGAAAAGAGTCGAAGGGTATCGCGACAAAGCGTTTTCCGCGCTTGCGCGTTCTCCGTATACGGCGGTCAAGACGGTTGGAAGGGGCGTTGGACGCGGCATTGGGGCGGCAGGGCGCGCGGGTTTCAACTTTGCGGATAAGAAGTACGGGATCACTTCTCGACTTGGCTCTGGGATTGCGCGCGGGTCGGCGGGGGTCGGTGCGGGCGAAGGAGGGTTGGCTGCTGCCGGCGGAAGATTGGGTGACGCCATGCGCTTGATTCCAGGCGTTGGCGGTGCGCTTGCTACGGGGGCGGCCGGAACGCTAGCGGCCCGGCGGGCCGGATTGATCGGGGCGGACAAGAAAAAGGTTGATGAGCGAATGGGCGACATTAATAAATTGCCGCCGGAGCAGCGCGTGAACGCGCTCCGTCAGTTGTCGGGCGAAGACTTGTCGTCTGGAGGGGTTGCCGCTCTTGAGCGTCAGCACGAGGAGCTTAGCAAGGCGGAAAATAAGAAGGTTTTGCAGGAGGTGTTTGAGAAGCAGGCGGCGGAGAAAATCAAGGCAGATGCGGCCGCTGCCGGTGTGACGATGACGGATAAGCAGGTCGAGCGTCAGGCAAAAGCTGTCGCTACTAAGCGCGTGGCCGATGAAGAGGAGAAGCGGATCGCGAAATTGAAGGAATATGCAGAAAAGGCGAACGACACCAATCGCCTGGATGCGCTCAAGAAGGAGTCCGAGAAGAAGATGCGGTTTGACAATGCAACGGAGCGTGATGCGCGCCTTGATGAGATCTTGAAGGATCCGTCATCACTGAAGGAGCTTGACCAGCAGCAGTTGAAAACGGGGAAGTTTGTCATTGACCTGATGCAGAGAGCTGGTGCGTTGAAGTCCGATGGGACAGTCGATGCGATGCGGCTTTCGGATATGAAGGAGACGTTCAAGGACCAGAAAGAGTTGCTTTCGTCAATTGACGTGATGTCGAAGCAGATTGACGGAAAGGGGAAGAGCATCGCAGAATTGCAGGGAATGGTCATTCAAGACGGGCCGCACGATGAGAAACGCCTCTATTCTACGTCTGGAAATGGTGAGCCGGTCTATTCCGATAAGGAAAAGGCTGCCATCGCGGCCATGACTACAGCTGGCGCTCGTACGCATGGACAGCCGCTTTCCTCGACCCAACAAAAGGCGTTCCAGGAAGCAAGGAAGGCTGGCTTGCCGCTACAAATGATTATTGACGCTTTTGATGCGAAGGATTCTACGGGTAAATCGGATGGGCAGCTCGCCGCTTATTACGCCTCGTTGGCTCATAAGGCGGCAGATGATTCCAAAGACTACAATAACGCGGTTAAGGAGATCAGCGGTCTCATCCGGATGGGGATTCAAGGGAATTCTGGGCCTGCCGAGCGTATGGATATCGCTCATGCCGCCGTGCGCAGTCAGGAGGTCGTTGATAATATCTTCGGAAATTACAATAAGATGTCGAAGGATCGCCAGAAGCAGGTCATGAGCATCGTTACTGAATTGGTAGCTGTTGAAAATGAGATAAAAAAGGTCGATGAAGGCGCTCGAACGCAGCAACAGAAGGATATTATGACCCAGCTTGCGTATATGCGCGAAAAGATTTTCCCGGCGGAGAAGGTAGCGAGCACCGGACCTGGAGTGAAGGATATCCCCGCCGCGCCTGCCTCAATTCGCGCGGCCCTTCATCCATAACCGTTTTCCTATTCCTGTCGACCTATGGATCGCAACACCTGGCTCGCACACTTTGAAGCGGCTGCCGAGCCAGTTCAGTTTTACCTGTTGGACGAGGCTTCCGCGTCGGCGGAAACACGGGCCCAGGAACAGTTGGGGTTCGAACATGACGCTTGGGATCGCCTGATGGACCTGGTTTGGGAAGCGGTGTTTGCGGGATTATCGGCGACTGAATTTCAACAAGGCGTGAAAGCCGTTGCAGTGAATCGCGATCCTTTAGAAGTCGAAAAAATCCTCTCCCTCGAGCTCCTCTATCCGCTCGCCGACCTCCTGTCCTGGGACCTCGACAGCCGCCTCCAGCAACTGGGCGTGCCCCTTGCCTCCCATCAGGGCCGCCACCGCATCTCCCTCCGCCCCATGTCGTACGGCGCCGCCGTGCGTCGGATTGCGCTTGAGGCCCGGATCAGCCTATTGGGCGAAGAGGTCGTGCGCCGCGTGCGCGATATTTTCGTCTCCTACGTCAAGCGCGTCCGGACCATCGAACAGGTGATCGAGCTTCTTCGCCGGCCTGTCGCCGATGGGGGGATGGGATGGACGCTGGACCAGGCGCAAGCGTTTCTGGCGGCAACGGACGCGGTCCTGAAGCTCGTGCCGGTGCTGTCGGAGGAAGACTATTCGCGCTGGATGCAGCAGACGCAACGCGAGGCCGAGGTCGAGCGGATCAATACGGCGACCGCCGCCAAGCAGAAGGCCCAGGAGGCCGTCAGGGAGGCCGACGAGCTTGCGGCCGGGGCCCAACGCCCCATTCTGTCGCCGACCGCCTCGTTGCTTGATCGGGGAGTCGAAGAAGCCTATGTCTTAGCCAATATCCAAGGATTGGATGACTATTTGAAAAAGCGCTTGCGGAACGTCATTTCGACGCGCTTGCGCGGCGTGCGCAATCCGGAGCAGGTGCGCGAGGTGCTCCTGCGAGACAGCAAGGTCGGCGGCTTGGGCCAGACGGCTTCCGAAGCCGAACGGATCGCTGGCGTGATCGAGCAGCTCTACGTCGAATACCACGACAAGATCCAGGCGGAAGAGCGGAAAAAGGTCGAGACGTTCGTCCTCGAGCAGCAAAAGCGGATTGAGGACCGGCAAGGACGCGAGGCGGAGGAACGCGAGGCGTGGTACCAGCAAAAGCTGCAGAGCGTCGCCCAAGGGGAAACGGGTGCGGTGGCCGCCCTCCGCGCCGTCATGCAAGGCGTGCGCGTGGCCGGCCCGACCTGCGACATCCCGACGTCGGGCGTACAGGTAACGGTCCAAGGGGCGCCGGCGACCCCGTTGAAGCGTGTCGATGCGGTCCAGGGCTACGTTCGCCTTACGAGCCTTACGGAAGAGCTGGAGCATATGGACCTGGCCCGTTTTCGTCGGTTGGCAAAGAAGCCGGACGAGGCGAAGAAAAAAATCGACCAGATGTTCCAGAGCCTGAAGCAGGAATCGTACGACCGCTGGCTGGAAGGGGTCAAGCGTTGGCGCCAGTCCCCCTTGCAGCAGCAGTACCTGAGCCTGGTCGCGCGCGCCTTCGCCGAGCAGCGGCCCGTGTCCGAAATCGCCCAGGCGCCAGGGGCGGGAGCGGAATCCCTGACGCCCGAGGAGGTCGGCGTGATCATCGACCTGAACCAGCAGCTTAGCCTCTAGCCTATGCCTGAAAAGTTCGTCGTCCCGCAATTCATCGACAATGAGGACAAGATCCTGGGTCCGATCACGGTGCGCCAGTTCCTGATCTGCTTGTTTGCGCTCCTGCCGATCTTCATCCTGTACAAGGTGCTGTCGTTCCTGTGGTTCGTCCCGTCCGGACTTGCGGTCGCGGGGCTGGCCGGGGTGTTCGCGTTCCTGAAGGTCAATGGCCAGCCGTTCCATATTTTTGCGGTGAATGCCTTGCAGACGAGCCTGCGTCCGGACCTGCGCGTGTGGAACCGGCAGTTGGACGAGGCGCAGATCCGCGCGTACCTGAAGCAGGAACGTGAGGCCTTGTTGCGGCCCCAGGAAGCTGGGATTCCGCGCAAGGAGGCACCCACGACCCGCCATTTGCGTGACCTCTCCCTTATGGTGAACACGGGGGGCGTGTATAATCCCCATGACGACGAAGCCTAACCTATGCAAAGCAAACAGCTGGCCGGCAACAAGCCCGGCGTGTCGGCCCAGAAATTCCTCGACATATCCGAGATCCGCGAGGACCTCGTCTTGTTGAAGGATGGCACGTTGCGTGGCGTGTTGGCGGTCTCGAGCATCAATTTCGCCCTCAAGTCGGTCGATGAGCAGAACGCGATCGTGCAGGCGTACATGCAGTTCCTGAACGGCCTTGATTTTCCCATCCAAGTCATCATCCAGTCGCGCAAGATGAACATCGACGGGTACATGCGCCAGTTGGACGAGAACGAGAAGGGGCAGGGGAGTGACCTCCTGAAAGGACAGATCCGCGACTACAAGGAATTTATCAAGCAATTGGTGAAGATGGGCGACATCATGCAGAAACGCTTCTTCGTGGTGGTGCCCTACAACCCGGCCGGGCAGAAGGTGGCCGGCCAAAAAGGGTTTTCCGAGCGGCTCACAGACATCTTCTCCCCTCGGATCGGCATCAAGCTTTCCGAGGAGCGTTTCCAGAAATATAAGTTCGAATTGAGCTTACGGCTGAACCAGATCATCTCGGGCCTGTCCTCCATGTCGCTGAATGCGGTTCAGCTGGATACGCAGAGCTTGATCGAGCTCTATTACACGGTGTATAATCCTGAATTGTTTGAACACCAGCGCCTGGCCAACCTGAACGAGCTCCAGGTCCAGGTCTAGCTCCTTGTATGTCCTTCACCCCGCCGCAAAAACCTTCCCCGATCGATCCGGAACGCCTGCTCCAGGGCGGCGTTGCGTTGCAAAAAGGCGCCACGAAAGAAGAGCTCAAGCGCCGCCAGGCGGAAGAGCAGGAATCGTTGCGCGAGGAAAAGATCTACCGGCAGGGGGTCGCGAGCATCAAGGACCTCATCGCCCCGGCCTCGATGAAGGTCGACCACTCGTTCGTGCAGCTGGGGGACGTGTTTTGCCGCACGCTCTTCGTGGTCACCTATCCGCGTTACCTCTCCGTCGGTTGGGCGTCGCCGCTCATCAACCTCAGTACGCAGCTCGACATCTCGATGTTCTTCTACCCGATCCCGGCAGAAGTCATCCTGAAGCAGCTGAAGCGGAAGGTGGGGATCTTGGAGGCGCAGATCTCTTCCGATGCCGAATCCGGCAAGCCGCGTGACCCGATCACGGAAACCGCCCTGCGCGACGTGGAACAGCTGCGGGATGACCTGACCCAGGGCATCGAACATTTTTTCCAGTTCGCGTTCTATTGCACGTTCTATTCCACCGACCGCGCCGAGCTCGACCGCGTCACCGCCAATGTCGAGAGCACCTTCGGGTCCATGCTCATCTACACCAAGCGCGCCTTCTACCAGGCCGAGCAGGGCTTCAATTCGACCATGCCCCTCGGCAACGACGAGCTGCAGATCTCGTTCAACATGAGCACGTCGCCGATCGCGTCGTCATTCCCGTTCACGTCCGCCGAGCTCACTTCCGACAATGGGATCCTGTATGGCGTCAACCGCCACAACAACTCCCTGATCATCTTCGACCGCTTTTCCTTGCAGAACGCGAACGCGGTGATCTTCGCCACGTCCGGTGCGGGGAAAAGCTATGCGATCAAGCTCGAGATCCTGCGTTCGATGATGATGGGGGTGGAAGTGATCGTCATCGACCCGGAAATGGAGTATAAGCACCTGTCGGATGCCGTGGGCGGGACCTATATCAGCATCTCCCTGGCGTCCAAGGCCAAGATCAACCCCTTTGACCTGCCACGGCCGACGGGCGAGGCGTTTCAGGTCGACGACATCATCCGGAGCGCCGTCATCACGATCAAGGGGCTGCTGCGGTTGATGCTCGGACAGGTCTCGGCGACGGAGGACTCACTGTTGGACCGCGCCCTGCTCGAGACGTACGCGAAAAAAGACATCACCTCGACGTCGAACCTGGCGGAGGTCGAGCCCCCGATCCTCCAGGACTTCCAGGACATCCTGGAGGGCATGGAGGGGACGGCCGAACTGATCATCAAGCTGCGGAAATTCACCGAAGGGACGTTCGCCGGCCTCCTCAACTCGCCGACGACGGTGCAGGTCAACAACCAGCTCGTCGTGTTTTCCGTGCGTGACCTTGAAGACGAGCTGCGGCCGCTCGCCATCTACACCATCATCAACTACATCTGGAACGTGGTCCGTTCTGAGCGCAAGAAACGCGTCCTCGTGATCGACGAGGCCTGGTGGCTGATGCAGTCCGAGGACTCCGCGAAATTCATCTTCGCCCTCGTCAAGCGCTGCCGCAAGTATTATCTGGGCATCACGACCATCACCCAGGACGTGAACGACTTCCTGTCTTCACCCTATGGCCAGGCGATCGTCACCAACAGCTCGATGCAATTGCTCCTGAAGCAGTCGCCTGCGGCGATCGACCTCATCGCCCGCACCTTCCTGCTGACCCAGTCGGAAAAATATCTCCTGCTCGAATCCGGGGTCGGGGAGGGCATCTTCTTTGCCGGCCCCAAGCACGCGGCCATTCAGATCGTCGCGTCATACCAGGAAGACCGGATCGTCACCACCAACCCGCAGCAGCTGCTCGAGCAGGAAGCCCGCAAGCGTGCCGCTGAAGCCTAGCCTTTCCTTATGAATTCCAAACGCCTCCTGTTCATCCTTCTCCTCATCGTCGCCTTGGTCGGAGCGGCCGCGACCGTCTATTTCCTGTTCTGGAAGCCCACGCGCGAGGCGTTGCCGCCGGAGCCGGCGCCCGTCACCGGCTCATTGCCGACGGGGATTGATACGACCGTCGCGCCATCGCAGGCGGTCCCGACGACGCCCGTTGCCCCGCCTGCCGCCGACAGCCCTTCCGAACTTGAACGTAAGGCCCGCGAGGCCCTGTTCCGCCGTTCGCGTGACCTCACCTCACGCCTCGCGACCGCCTCCAATGCCGACGGCTTTGCCGCCCTGACGCAGGTCTATGACGACGTGACGCCTGAGGTACGCGCCTTCCTCGAGGGCGAGCGCGCCCGGCTCAACCGCGAGCACCCCGTCCCTGGCCCGACCTATGCCCAAACCGTCCGCGCCCTCGCGGCCCGCCTGACGCAAGACACCGAGGTCCGCACCGCCAACGAGGTCGAGGTGACGGTTGACGTTCAGCAATACACCGAGCAGGGCGAGGCGAACGCGACGGTGTTGCGCCAAGCGCTCCTGCAACTGGTCCGAAACGGCTCCGTCTGGAAGATCTCGCGCGTGACGTGGCAGGACGTGGCCCTTTAGGCATGGGATTCCTCGAAGAGGTCCTCTATCCGCCGGTTTGCATTGCCTGTGAACAGCCGGGAGAGTGGCTTTGTTCGGTGTGCGCGCAAGGTATTCCGCATTTTCGGGCCCCGTTACCCGTGCCGCCGCTCCCATCGGGGCGTCCGTTGGCGCTTGGGCGCGTTTTTGCGGCCGCCCGATATGCGTCCGCACCCTGGTCCGCCTTGATTACGGCCATCAAATACGAGTCGTTTGCCGAAGCTGAGCCGATCATACGCGGTCGGTTGTGGGCGTACCGTGAAGCGCTCGATTCCGCGTGGCCGTTCGACGACGGGCGAGGTTGGACGATCGTTCCCGTCCCGACGAACCCTGACCATGTTGAAGAGCGTGGTGGCGACCACTTAGACGTGTGGGTACGGGCGATCCGAACGCTCCTCCCCGTGTCGGAGCTTCGCGAGGACCTCCTTTTGCGCCGTTCCGGAACGGCGGCGCATGCTTCGCTCGCTTCCCCTGGCGCGCGTGAGGCCGAGATGGAGCGGTCGGTGCAGGCGACCGGTTCGGCCCCTGTCCGCATCCTCCTCCTCGACGATGTCTATACGACGGGCGCGACCATGCAGGCCTGTGCCCAGGCCCTGAAAAACGCCGGCGCTCAGACGGTCGAGGCGTTCGTCGCGGCTGCCTCGTTCTCGCCGAGATAGGTGAAGCGGGGTTGGAGGCGCCCGTTTACTTCCACGGATTCCTGGAATGAAGCGAGGGGGCGGACCCACCACGGACGGCTTCCAAATTCCGCAGAATCATAGAGCCCTTGGTAGATGACTAGGGGTTCTTCTGTTTCTGAATGTCGGCCGATGGCGGTGACGCGGTAGAGGTTGCCTTTGTAGTGGCGGTAGATGCCGAG
>CAZIMD010000020.1:0-3920 GCA_964540365.1 uncultured Gammaproteobacteria bacterium | reverse complement strand
GCGCTTTGGATGGTGTTGAGGCGGTGGGCGATGATGACCTTCGTGGTCGTGGCGGGCAGCTTGGCGAGGATCTCTTCCAGGAGCTGTTCGGTGACCGTGTCGATGTTGGCGGTGGCCTCGTCGAGGATGAGCAGGTCCGGTTCGCGCAAGAGCGCGCGCATGAAGGCGATGAGCTGCTTTTGGCCGAGGCTCAGGCTTTCCTGGCTGGCGCTCAGGGTCGTCGCAAGGCCTTCCGGGAAGCGTGCCAACAGGCCCTCGAGGTTCTTCCCTTTCAGGATGGCCAGAAGTTCCTCGTCGGTTGCCTTGAGGTAGCGCTCGTTTCCGTACACCAGGTTGTCGCGGAGGGTGCCCGTAAAGAGGAACGGTTCCTGGAGGATGAACCCGATCTTCTTGGCGCGGGCGTCCGGCTCATACGAGCGGATGTCGTGCCCGTCGAGCCAGACCGTTCCCGCGGTCGCGTCATACAGGCGCGCCATGAGCGAGGCGGTCGTCGTCTTGCCGCCGCCCGTCGGACCGACGAAGGCGTAGGTCTTGCCGCGTTCAAGAGAGAAGGAGACGTGGTGCAGGACCTCTTTTCCGTCTTCGTAGCGGAACGAGACATCCTCAAACGCGAGGAGGCCCTTCGGGGCTTTTGCCTCCGTCGGTTCCTTCACCGTGTCCAAATCCGAGGACAGGTTCAGAATATCCGACACGCGATCCCAGCCCGCCAGTGCGACCTGGAGCGACGACCAGATCATGGCGATCTGGCGGAACGGGCCGTAGAACTGGTTGACGTAGAGTAGGAAGCTGATCACGAGGCCGAGCGTGAACTGGCCGCGCGCGATCAGGACCGCGCCATAGCCGACGACCAGGAGCTGGGCGGCATTGGCGGCCAGGTCGTAGGCGGGGGCGAACACGCCGTTCGCGAAGCCGGCGCGGAGGGCGGTACGGAAGGTCTTGTCGCCCGCCGTCTCGAAGCGTTTCTTGAGGTAATCGCGGCGGTGGAAGACGGCCATGACCTTGAAGTTGTTGAGGTTCTCCTGGATTTCGGCGCTCATCCCGCCGACGGCTTGGGCGCTGTCGGCATTGCGCCGCTTGACCCAGCCGGAAACGAGCTGCGTGAGGACGGTCGCGACGAAGGCCGGGGCCAAGGCCGCCGCCCCCAACCGCGGGCTGATGCTCAGGAAGAAGATGGCCGCGCCGATCATCACGAAGATGTTGCCGACGAAGCGCATGATGATTTCCGAGAAGAACTGGTTCAGCTTGTCGGTATCGTTGTTGATGCGCGAGATGAGGTCACCGGCCTTGTTCGCCTGGAAGAACCCGATCGGGAGGGCCTGCAGCTTGTTGAAGATCGCGTTGCGCAGGCGGAAGAGCGTCCGTTGCCCGACGCCGCCCATGACGATCATCTGGACGTAGTTCGTCCCGAACGAGATGAGATAGACGACTAACAGCGCTCCGGACATCCCAAGCACCCCCGTGAAATCCTTGTCATGCACGAACGTGTCGATGGTAAATCCAATCAAAAGTGGAGCCGCGAGGTTGAGCCCGGAAGTGAGGAGGATGGCAAGGATGGCGAAGGCGATCTTGCCCGTTTCGCCATCGGCGAGGCGGGCGAGGGCCTTGACCCCAGCCAACGTCCCCCGGTTCGGCCGTTCGGCCGCGTTATTCAGCGCGTACTTCATAGTGGTTGGTGCTTTGTTGGGAAGCGTGGATCTGTTGGTATTCCGGGGAAGAGGCAAGCAGTTCGCGGTGCGTGCCCGTGGCGAGGATTTCGCCTTCCATGAGAAGGATGACCTGTTCATACCCTTCGACGGCCGCCAGCTTTTGCGTGACGGAAATGAGGGTGATGCCGGGGTAGTTCTCGAAGACGTTCTTTAGGATGCGCTGTTCCGTGGCGATGTCGACGCGGGCCGTGAAGTCGTCCAGGAGCAGGATCTTGGGGTTCAGGGCGAGGGCGCGGGCCAGCATGATGCGCTGCTTCTGTCCGCCGGAAAGGTTGAGGCCGCGTTCCGAGACCGGCGTATCGAGGCCTTCCGGGAGCGTTTCGATGAACCCTTGGAGTTCGGCGGTCTGGATGGCCTTCTGGAGGTCCGCTTCCGTGACCGTCTCGCTGAAGGCGATGTTCTCGCGCAAGCTTAGCTGGAAGAGGGCGCTGTCCTGGAACACGAAGCCGACCTGGCGCAGGAGCGAGGTCTTGTCATACGACGCGAGCGGCTGGCCATCGTAGAGGATCTCGCCGCCCGTCGGGGCGCTGAGGCCGGTGAGGAGCGTGAGAAGCTGCGTCTTGCCGGCGGCCGTGGGGCCGAGGATGGCGGTCTTGGTGCCCGGTTCGACGGTAAACGAGATGTCCTTCAAAATGGTCTTTTGGCCGATTGTGAGGGTGAGGCCCTTCACCTCCAGCCTGCCCTGCAGTTCGGAGACCCGCGTCCCTTCGGCCGGTTCCGCCGGACGCGTCAGGATCTCGCTCAGGCGTCCGTAGGAGGCGCTGGCACGTCCCATCAGGCTGCTCATGAAGCCGAGCATGAGGATCGGGAAGATGAGCATCGCGATGTACCCGTTGAAGGCCGAGAGCGAGCCGAGCGTGATCTCGCCCGTGATGACGTAGTGCCCGCCCAGCAGGAGCACGATCAGGATGGCGACGTTCGAGAGGAAGGTCACGACCGGGATCAGGCTCGCGAACAGCCGGAGGATCTTGAAGCCGATGGTTTTCGCTTCCTCGTTGACCGCGAGGAACTTCTGCATCTCCAGGGCCGGCGCGTAGACGACGCGGATGAGGGTCGCGCCGAGGATGCTCTCGTTGATGACCTTGTTGAGGCGGTCGATGGCCTGTTGCGCGTTCTTGAACAGCTCGCCGACGTTCGCGAAAATATAGCCGAACGCGCCCGCGATCACCGGCAGGACAGCGAGGACGGCGAGGCCGAGCTTCCAGTTGATGTGGATGAGCAGGATGCTGGCGCCGATGATCATGAAGACGGACGAGACCATGGTCACGATCCCTTGCGCGACGAACATCTTGATCGAGTCGATGTCGCCCGTGAAGCTGGTCATGAGGCGTGCGGCGCCGGTCTCTTGGACGTCGGCGTAGCTCTGGCGGGAGACGCTGCCGGCGAGGCGGTCGCGGAGATCCTTGGCGACGCGTTCCGAGAGGTAGGTCTGCGTCATGCTTTGGAGATACGCGAGGACGAAAATCAAGCCCGCGATGAGGGCGAACTCGCGCAGGTAGGCCGGCAGGATCAGCTGCCCCTGCGCGAACCGGTCGATCCCTTGGGCGACGAGCCGGGGGATGGTGAGGGTGAGCGCGTTGGCTGAGAGGGCAAAGCCGACGAGGAGGACGATGAGGCCACGATAGCCCTTCAATAAGCCAAAAACGGACGGTCCGGTCGGTTTCGGCTTGGCGGGGGAAGCGGTGCGTTTGGGAGGCATAGAGGAATCTACGCATGATACACGGGTTTGGGGGTTTTGTCCAGTCGGACGGGTCACCCACCCAGGATGTGAAGTTCGTCCAAAAAAATGTCGACCCATGAAAAAGGGCCGACATTTTTCCTATCGATGGCTTAAGTCTCTTCTGCTTCCGCATGCCTCTTGAACCGGTCCAAGATCGCCTGCCAGCCCGCCCGTTGCATTTCGAGCGGGTTCTCCGTTTCCGGATCGAAGGTCTCGGTGACGAGGATGCCTTCCGGCGTCACCTCGAAGGCCACGGTCACCTGGCGGCCGTCGGGCATCGTATAGGCGAGCTTCTGTTCGGGGACGACCTCCTGGTATGTGCCCGTGAAGTCGAAGCTCGCGCTGCCGTCGCGGGCGGCCATGGTGGCGCTGAACGTCCCGCCGGGGCGCACGTCGTTCGTCGCGGCCGGGCAGTGCCAGTCGTCGGAGGCGGCGTTCCAGGCCATGATGTGCCGCGGTTCCGTCCAGCAGGCCCAGGTGCGGGCGGGGGAGGC
>CAZIMD010000019.1:12487-21762 GCA_964540365.1 uncultured Gammaproteobacteria bacterium | reverse complement strand
GCGCATTGACGCGCAAGCGCCGCGCTACCAGGAAGGGGTGACGCTGTAAGGCGAATGAGCGAAGGGTTGACAATATCCCCATTGTGTGCTAGCGTTCACCGGTCACTACGGCGACGTGCCGTTTTGGACGAAAAGGAGATGAGAACATGGGTGCAACTGATGCCTTTTGGCAGCAGGATTCGTGTCCGTTCCGTGTCACGCCCGGCGAGGAGCTCTGGCGCCTCTTCAGCCCGGATGGCCACAGCCGCAACCCGGAGCGCGTCATCCGACGGGACGGCATGGAGATCTTCACGTTCCGCTTCCGGGTGGAGAACCCCGGCGTCGGAGCCGTCCAGCTCGTCGAAGCGATCCGTTCCCGGACGGCCGCCCGCTGCCGCGGGTCCGCCGGGTCCCGCTTCATGGACGCGATCGGGGAACGCTTCAAGCACGTGATGCCGCTGCCCGCCACGGGCGAGTACCGTGCGGGCTTCTGCCTGGCGCCCGACGACCAGCCGTTCCACCCGAGGGAAGCGGCACGCACGCTCGAGCGCGCCGGGTTTCCCGGCTCCGTCGGGGGGCTCATGGCCCTTGCCGCGATGGAGGAGGGTGACAGCCTCCTGCAGCACGGCAAGACGTTCTGCACGTTCGACGACCTCAACCTCTACGACCCCCGCGAGCCGCGCATGCCCGCGCACTCGTACGACTCTGGAACCACGTACCGGCTTCGCGCGATGCGCGACATCCCGGTCGAGCGCGCGTACCTGGGGCGGGACGTGCTGATGGTGGGCTTCCAGCCCCACGCCTGAACCCGCCACACCCAAAGCCTGGGTGGATGGACGGGATCGCCGAGCCATGCTCGGCGTTTTTCTTTCGAAACCCTCTCTTTTCTCGGGCTTTTTCGCGGTGATAGCGGCTAAAATGGGCAAATAGATAGGCTGTATCACTTGACAGGAGCAAAAAACTCTGATAGGATCCTTCGTCGCCATCGCTTCGCTCCCCACATCCACGAAAGGAGGTGACTCATGACGTCTCCGACGAAAATCGATCGCATCACCGAGATTCTAGCCGCTCACGATGTCCTCGACGCGGAGCCTTCGGCCTCGCTCAAGGCAGCCATCCTCCGCTTCTATGCGGAATGCATCGTCGCCCTCGGACGCGTCCCGACCCTCGACGAGGCGCTGCGCTGGCTGCGGTATACGCAGTCCGTTGCGCGCGACCCGATCTCCCTTTCGGCCTACACCCATTGGCTCGAGCGCCTGTATGGCGCAAGCTACGAGAGTCAGGGGTACGTCTACGCGGAGGTCCACGCGCACGCTATCGTCACTCATCTCTGCCTGGAACTGCTCCCGACCTTCCTCTCGGCGAGTTGTGACGGGCGGTCCCTGGCGACGCGGTTCGGGATGCATTCGGATGTCTTCTTCGCCCCCACGTCCGAAGCCTCTGACCTCCCCGCGCTCGTTTCCGTCACGGGGCTGGATTGCCAGGGTATCGGCGCCTGTCGCCCCCTGACGAGGGGGCAGGCCCTGCTGCGCCTCTTGATCGACGTGCTCGGGGTGGACGTGGAGGCGGATGCCGCGTTCGTGACCTTGCGCGCACCACTGCCGGGAGAAGGGCCGCCGTCTCGCTCCCTGGAGCTCTTCGGGCAAGGCTTGCCGTTCCAGAAGGGGCAACGGCGGTACTTCTTCTACCCCCATCCCTCAGGGACGCACGTCACCGTGATCGGGACGCAGGATACGCAAATACGCGCCACCCCCCTCACCGAGCTGGTCATCTTCCGCGGTGACCTCGAGGCGGCCAAGGCCTCGTTCGCCAGCGCCTTCGGCCCGATCTTCGGGGAAGGGGAGGCGTTCTACCGCTGCCTGAATCCGGGTCCGGGTCATGGCCATGGTTCCGCCTGCCGCTGCGCTTTGGTTGGCGGGACCCTCCATCCCGGCGCTGGGCATGCTTATTACGACGCCATTCGCATGTACGTTCGTGACACGCACGCCGGCCGGTACCCGCTACGTCCCGTTTCCGACGCCTCCCGACCCCGAAACCCGTTCAAGGCCTCGTCCTGGCTCCTGAAGGCGTATGGCCTCCGCCAGGCCGTCACCGACGCCCTCGCCTCCGCCGCTCCTTCCGCCTAGCTTCCCGCAGGCGTTTTTTTCTTCCCCGCCTCCCATTTTTCCCTTGATCTAGACAAGATTCCCCCTTTCCTGTATCCTCCCCCGGAACGCCGCTCACGGTGTCTTTATTTCTATGCCAGCCATCCGCAACATCGCCATCATCGCCCACGTCGACCACGGGAAGACAACCCTCGCCGACGCCCTCCTCCGCCAGTCCGAGACGTTCAAGGACAAGACCCTCGAAGGCGAGGCCATTTTGGATTCGAACGAGCTCGAGCGCGAGCGCGGGATCACGATCCTCGCCAAGAACTGCGCCGTGAGCTACGGCGGCACCAAGATCAACATCGTCGACACCCCGGGCCACGCCGACTTCGGTGGGGAAGTGGAACGCATCATGAACCTCGTCGACGGGGCGCTCCTGCTCGTCGACGCCAAGGAAGGTCCCATGCCGCAGACCCGTTTCGTCCTCAAGAAAGCCATCGAGGCCGGGCACCGCATTATCGTGGTCATCAACAAGATCGACAAGCCGGAAGCGCGCACCGACTGGGTCATCAACCAGGTCTTCGACCTGTTCGTGACGCTCGGCGCCTCCGACGCCCAGACCGATTTCCCCATCGTCTACGCCTCCGGCAAGCAGGGGAAGGCGGGCCTCGAGAACAGCCTTGACAAGATGACGGACATCCGCCCGCTCTTCGACACGATCCTGAAGGAGATCCCCGAGCCGAAGGCCGACGCCTCCGGCCCGCTCCAGGTCTCCGTCGCCAACGTGAGCTACGACAACTACAAGGGCCGCATCGCCATCGGGCGTGTCGTGCGCGGCACGTTCCGCCCGGGCAGCGTCGTCCGCATCAACCGCGACGGCGTCCCGTCCGCGCAGAAGATCACGTCCCTTCTCGGCTTCATGGGCCTGAGCAAGATCGAGGTCCAAGAGGCCACCGCCGGCGACATCGTCTCGTTCGCGGGCATCCCCGACATCACCATCGGCGAGACCGTCGCCGACCCCGCCACCCCGGAAGCGCTCCCCGTCATCCAGATCGAGGAGCCGACCGTGAAGATGACCTTCGGCGTCAACACCTCGCCGTTCGCGGGGCAGGAAGGGCAGTTCACCACCTCCCGCAACATCAAGGAGCGCCTCGACCGCGAGCTGCAGAACGATGTCGCGTTGCGCGTCGAGCTGGCCCAGGGCGACGGCAACTTCATCGTCTCCGGGCGTGGCGAGCTGCACCTCTCCATCCTCATCGAGCGCATGCGCCGCGAGGGGTTCGAGCTCCAGGTCTCCCGCCCGCAGGTCATCTTCAAGGAAGCGAACGGCGAAAAGACCGAGCCGTATGAGGAAGTCTCCATCGAGTGCCCCGAAGGCATGTCGGGTTCCGTCATCGAGAAGATGGGCCGCCGCAAGGCCGAGATGAAGGACATGCGCGTCGAGAACGGCACCGCCTTCCTCGAGTTCATCGCCCCCACGCGCGGGCTCATCGGCTACCGCAACGAGTTCATGGTCGACACCCGCGGGCAGGGGATCATCAACACCCTCTTTCTCGGCTACCGGCCGTTCGTGGGCGCGATCGACGCCGTCCCGCACGGCTCGCTCATCTCCCACGAGACCGGCGAATCCAACACCTACGGCATGCTGGGCGCGCAGGAACGCGGCATCCTCTTCGTGAAGCCGGGCGCCAAGGTGTACGAAGGCATGGTCATCGGCCAGAACGCCAAGCCGGAAGACCTGGTCGTCAACGTCTGCAAGGAGAAGCGCCTCTCGAACATGCGCTCCAAGGGCGATGGCGTCGCCGAAGGCCTCACCACCCCGCGCGACATGACGCTCGAAGAATGTCTCGAATACCTGGGCGAGGACGAGCTCCTCGAAGTCACCCCGCAGAACCTGCGCATCCGCAAGATCTTCCTCAAGGAGTTCGAGCGGAAGCGGGGGTAAGCGATAGAAGGGAAGAGCTCCCGACCGCGGTCGGGAGTTTTATTACCGGAAAAGAAAAAACGCCTTGGAATACCGCAAAAATAAGAAAACCCCGTGGGAGACGGGGCAGGGTCCAGGGGTCGGCGGTTCGCCGTGGGTGGACGGTTCGAGCGGTTCGCGGGCGTCCTCAGGACGCCCCATCCGGACGCTTCCGCAGGCGTGCCAGGAGCGCCCGTCCGGCCTCGAGGAGCGTGATCGCCAGCAGGATGGGCGCCGTGACCGGCGCCGCGGCGGCGGTGAGGAGCATCAAGGCGTCCACGCGCTTTCGTTCCAGGTGGCGGCCGATCAGGGGGCCGATGGCGCCGACGTAGCAGCCGACCAGGTAGGCGGGGCCGCCACCGTGGCGGAAGAGCCACCGCACCCCCACGGCCAGCCCGGCGACCAGGAGGATCATCCCGAAGAGGTTGAGGCGCGGGTGTTCCGCGCGGCGGTCGGTCCCGTCGCTCATCGGGTGGCCTTCGGTGCGGGAATGGGGGTGACCGTGCCCTTGGTCACCATGAGGAGCATCATGTAGGCGGTGATGCTGAAGGGGGACAGGGCGAACCAGGCCAGCCGTTCGGTTGGGCCGGTCTTCATGCCGAGGGTTTCCGCCCCGCTCCAGAGGAACAGGTGGGCTCCCCAGGCATAGGTGAACGAGGCCCAGAGGCCGAAGCCGATCAGCCCGGTTTCGAGGATCGTCAACATGCGGGATCCTTTCATGAGGATGGGGGAAGGGGCCGTAGCGACGGTTTTTTATACCAAGGCGACGCCGTTTTGTCAACCGTACATGAAAAATCCCCGTGTTCGGGGTGGCCTGGCGTGGGGATGGCCGGCCAGGGCGCGTTCAGTCGTCCGTGATCGAGGAGAGGATCTCGCCCGCGCATTCGAGGGCGAACTCCAGGACGTCCCAGGGCAGGTTGACCGGCGAGAAGAGCCAGGTGACCAGGGCTCCCCACCCGCCTTCGGAAGCCCGCCCGAACAGGAGCCGTACGAGCCCGAAGAGGTAGCAGATGCCGGCATAGGCGCACGCGGCCACGAGGTAAGGGTGCATGCGGGACACCCTCGCTTTCCGCCTTCCACCGGAAGGCGCCCCATTCTAGGCAGATTTCCTAGGTTTGTAAAGCCCCTCCGTTAAGAGAGGGGCGGGCCGATGCGGTAATTCGTGAAGAACTCGTCGGGGATGTCCTTGACCAGGCTGGCCCAGTTCGCGCCCCAGAGCTCGATGGCCCGGGCCTCGTTGGGGATGAGGCGCATGGTGCCGAAGACGTCCGAGACGACGTAGGTTTCCGGCGAGGTCTGCGATTTCACGAGCGTCCCGGGCCGGTGGGTGACGTTGCGGACGATCCGGAAGGCGGAGAGGGCGGTATCCGGCACGCGCGTCACCTGGTCGAACGACGGGTACCACGAGCGGAACGTCGCCTCATTGGGGAAGATCAGCCGCTCGTCGCCTGGCAGGAGGCAATATACGGCGCTCGAGGACGGGGCGCGGACGGTATAGGTGCAATCGAGCGTCGACTGGTCGACGAAGGCGAACGTGCGCCGCGAGCGTTCGGGATCGGCGAAGGTGAAGAAGCGGTCGCGTTCCTGCGGGCTGAACTGGTCGAGCCACTGCAGCACCGCGCGGACGTCGACGAGCTCGTAGCGGATCTCCTGGGTCTGGCCGTCCTCGGTGATGGTCACGATGCGCGTGGGGATGCCGATGAGGTTGTACGCGCCGTTCAGGGCCGTGCCGCCGGAGTTGCCGGGTTGGAAGGTCGCCGTCGTGCGGATGAAGCCGTTGCTGAACCCCTGGATGAACCCCGTGTGGATCGTGAGGTCGCCGCCGCCCGGATAGCCGAGGACCCAGAGGCGCTCGTCGGCGGTCGAGAACTCCCAGACCTTCAGGAAGGGGAACGGGCCGGAGAGGGCTTCCCGCGATCGGGGCAAGCCAAGCTGGAGAAGGGCGAAGTCCTGGCTGTGCGCCGGATCGAACGTCCAGCGCACGACGGTGGCGTCATAGGCATAGCGGAGGCGGTCGGTGGCCGGATCGATGAGCCGGACCTGGCAGCTTGCGGCGGCGCGGACCGGTTCGCCTGATTCGACGTCGGCGACCACGTGGGCGTTGGTGAGGACCGCCCCCGCCGCGCTCACGAGGGTCCCGGAACCTTGGCGGTTTCCGCATTGTACGAAGACCGTCGCTTGGCGCACCTCATTCGGCAACGTCGCGTCGGCCGCCGCGTGCGCCGTGGAGGGGGACGCCAGCACCGAAAGGGCATATAGGGCCGCGAACAGGATGGGGACGCGCATAGGATGCCCCGCACCTTACCACGGCCGTTTGCCATCCTCAACGGACGTGCTATGCTCAGCGCGTTTTTCCCCACTATGCGCAAAGAAGTCGTGCTTGACATCGAGACCCAGAACACGTTCCAGGACGTCGGGGCCTATAACCCGGCGCTGCTTTCCGTGTCGCTCGTGGGCGTCTATTTTTACGAGACCGACACGTACGAGGCCTTCCTCGAGCCGGACCTGCCCAAGCTCTGGCCGCGCCTCGAGCGGGCCGACCGCATCATCGGCTACAACCTGATCGGGTTCGATTACCCCTGTCTCCAGCGCTACTACACGGGCGACATCGCCCGCCTGCCGACGGTCGACCTGCTCGTCGACATCGAGAAGCAGATCGGCCACCGCGTGAAGCTCGACGACGTGGCCCACGCGACCCTCGGGGTGGGGAAGAGCGGCCACGGCCTCATGGCCGTCGAGTACTGGCGCAAGGGCGAGATCGACAAGCTGCGGGAATACTGCCTGCAGGACGTGAAGGTGACGCGCGACGTCTACGAGCATGTGCTCAACAACCAGGAGCTCTTCTACTTCGACCGGCAGGGCAACAAGCAGCGCGTCCCGCTCGCGCTCGAGCCGCCGACCGGCAACGCCAGGCCGGCCATCAACCTGTCGCTCGGCCTCTAGCGGGGTGGGGAAGGGGCGAACGTCCGATTCCATCGGGCGTTTTCGTTATCCACAAGGGCTTTTTTTGGCGAATCGGAACGCGGATGCGCGTTCGGCCCCGATTTTCGGGCGAATGGTCTCGATTTGCCCGCTCCGTAAAACACAAGATATTGTGCCCTAGCAACCTTTGAACCACTAGATCTTGTGTTCCTATGACTTCCTTCTTCGTCCTCACCCGGAGCGGGGCCCGCGTGCCCTTCGACCTCGGCATGCTCGAGCAGTCCCTGGCCCGGGCCGCGGCCGAGACGGGCGAGCAGGACGCGTTCCTGGTCCGTTCCTTGGCCGAACGGGCCGCAGAAGCCGTTTTGCCTCTTTTTGAAGCCCAGCCGGAGCGCCCGTCGACCGACATCCAGGCCGCCATCGCGGGCTCGCTGCGCGCCCAGGGCCGCAACGCCCTCGCGGAAGCCTACGAGCGCCACCATGGCCCGGTCGCCCCGTCCCAAGAAAGCGTCCCGGCGCATCTCCACGAGGCGCCGAAAGCCGCCCCCGCGAGCCAGGGCGTCACCGTGATGGTCGGCGAGGTCCATGCGCCGCGCCGCCGCCGCCTCAGCGAGGAGCGCCGCGCCATGACCCACAAGTTCCGCGTCGGCGACCAGGAAGGGTACATCACCGTCGGCCTCTACGACGACGGCCAGCCGGGCGAGATCTTCCTCAAGATGAGCAAGGAGGGAAGCCTGCTCTCCGGCCTCATGGACTGTTTCGCGACGGCCATCTCGATCGGCCTGCAATATGGCGTGCCGCTTAAGGTCATGGCCCGCAAGTTCACGAACGTCCAGTTCCCGCCCAACGGCGAGACCGAGAACCCGAACATCCCCAGCGCGCAATCGATGATCGACTACGTCTTCCGCTGGCTCGCCCTCAAGTTCCTGACGCCTGAAGAGCGCCAGGCCATCGACGCCGAAGCCGAAACGGCCAATGCGCACGCCCTCGCGCCCTCCGTGGAGGAGCATATCGGGCGGCTATCCCTGTAATCCGTATGAGTTCTTCGATCTTTGGCTCGTGCCCCATCCTCACGCACCGCAAGTTCTACCGGCCCTTCGAGTATCCGCACTATTTCGAGTTCTTCCGCAAGCAGAACCAGGCGCACTGGCTGCCCACCGAAGTCCCCATGGAGGCGGACATCAGCGATTACCGCTTCCGCCTCACGCCTTCCGAAGTCTCGCTGATCACGCAGATCCTCCGCTTCTTCACCCAGGGGGACATCGAGGTCAACAACAACTACAACACCCAGCTCATCCCCGCGTTCCCGAAGCCGGAGATCAAGATGATGCTCTCCGCCTTCGCGGCCATGGAGAGCGTCCACGTCTGGGCCTATTCGTACCTCAACGACTCGCTCGGCCTGCCCGAAAAGGAATATTCCGCCTTCCTCGAATACGAGACCATGAAGGCGAAATGCGACTACCTCCACCAGTTCGAGATCGGGAACGTGCGCGACCTCGCCAAGAACCTCGCCGTCTTCGGCGGGTTCATGGAAGGCATGTCCCTCTTCTCCTCGTTCGCCATCCTCATGAACTTCCCGCGCCAAGGGAAGCTCCGCGGGGTGGGGCAGATCGTCACCTGGAGCATCCGCGACGAGAGCCTGCATAGCCAGGGCGTCTGCACCATCTTCCGCGACCTGATCGCCGAGAACCGCCACCTCTGGACCGAAGACCTCAAGCGCGAGCTCTACCAGGCCTGCGAGGACATGGTCCGCCTCGAGGATGCCTTCATCGACACCTGCTTCTCGCTGGGGCCGGTGCCTGGCCTCACGCCGGACGAGGTGAAGCAGTACATCCGCTACACCGCCGACCGCCGCCTCAACGACCTCGGCCTCGACAAGCGCTACCACGTCAGCAACTCCCTCCCGTGGCTCGACATCATGGTCAATGCCAAAGAGCACACCAACTTCTTCGAGAACCGCGCGACGGAGTACGCGAAGGGCGCGGTGGTGGAGGATTGGGCGTAGCGAAAATAATACGCTCCTAATGTGTGCCTTTTATGGGATTTTGCGTAGACCCTAATCCTGGTGAAATTAGAAACCTCATCGAGAAGTCGATCGAGGCATCTAAAAGACGGGAGGCGGCTATGCTCGCCTGTACGGTGCTCTCGACTATTTGCGCTATCGTGTCCGTTATTACGAGTGCGATCTCAATATCAAGAAGTTAGCTTGCTCGTTATTACACCTATGCCCTACGCCACCGTCCTCGACGCCCTCTCCCAGAACGACCTAAAGGCCGCCCGTGATTTGCTGCTCGCCCAGATCCTCGAGAAGACCGCCAGCCGCA
>CAZIMD010000019.1:0-12387 GCA_964540365.1 uncultured Gammaproteobacteria bacterium | reverse complement strand
AAGGCCGCCCGTGATTTGCTGCTCGCCCAGATCCTCGAGAAGACCGCCAGCCGCAACAGCTGGGACTGCCCGCACTACACCATCGATCCCGCCATCCAGCAGTCCATTAAAATCGAGCCGTCCCGGAACGCCATGTTCACCTATTTCGGCCTCGAGAACATGCGCGACCGCTATTTCCTCACCGACGCCAGCGGAGAGATCTGCGAGAACCCGCAGACGTTCTTCGCGCGCGTGGCGGCCGGCATGTGTCGTGGTGACCGCGACCTCGCCCAGAAGCTCTACGACGTCATGAGCAAGCAGTGGTTCTTGCCGGCGACCCCGGTCCTCATGAACATCGGCACCAAGAAAGGCCTGCCCATCTCCTGCTTCCTCAACATGGTCCCCGACACGCTCGAGGGGATCTTCGACATCTATCGCGAGAACGCCTTCTTGGCCAAGTTCGGCGGCGGCATCGGGACGGACTGGTCGCAGCTCCGTGGCCAGAACGCCCCCCTGCAATCGAGCGGCCTGCGCTCCTCGGGCGTCATCCCGTTCCTCAAGATCATGGACTCCGAGACGCTCGCCATCTCCCGCAACAGCCACCGCCGCGGCGCCGCGGCCGCCTACCTCCGCGTCGACCACCCGGACATCGAGGACTTCCTCGAGATGCGCCGCCCGACGGGGGGCGACGTTGACCGCAAGTGCCTGAACATCAACAATGGCGTGGTCGTGACCGACGAGTTCATGAAGGCCGTCGAGGAGAACCGGACCTACAAGCTCATCGACCCGCACTACGGCACCGTCACGAAAGAGCTTAACGCCCTCGACGTGTGGCGCCGCATCCTCACGATCCGCGCCGAGACGGGGGAGCCGTATATCGTCTTCATCGACACCGTGAACAACGCGGTGCCCGCCCACCACAAGGAGAAGGGGCTCCTCATTCGCCAAAGCAACCTCTGCACCGAGATCGTCCTCCCGACGAGCGAGGACCGCACCGCCGTCTGCTGTCTCGGCAGCCTCAACCTCGAGACCTACGAGGAATGGAAGGACCAGCAGGAGGAGATCATCGGCTGGTGCATCAAGGGCCTCGACAACAACCTCGACTCCTTCTGCGAGATGGCCGATTCCGTCGAATACAAGAAGGCCATCAACTCCGTCCGCCACGAGCGCTCCATCGGCCTCGGCGTGATGGGATACCACGGTTACCTCATGTCGCAAGGGATCCCCTTCGAGAGCCTGCAGGCGCGGCTCACCAACAAGCGCATCTTCAAGCGCTTCGGCGAGGCGGCCCGAGAGGCCTCGCGCAAGCTCGCCCTCGAACGCGGCCTCCCGCTCGACGGCGGCACGCAACGGAACACCTACGTCACGTCCATCCAGCCCACGGCAAGCACCGCCTTCCTGTGCGGTGAGGCAACGCCGAGCATCGAGCCTGTCGCCGGCAACGCCTACCTCCAGAAGACCCTCTCCGGCAGTTTCCTCGTCAAGAACAAGTACCTGGAAGCCCTCCTCGAGAAGAAGGGGATCAACACCCAGGAGGCCTGGCAGCAGATCATCGCCGCCAAGGGCAGCGTGCAATACCTCGAAGGCCTGAGCGACGAGGAAAAGGCGATCTTCCGCACCGCCTACGAGATGAACATGCGCGAGATCGTGCAGCAAGCCGCCGACCGCCAGCCCTACATCGACCAGGCGCAGTCGCTCAACGTCTTCTTCCAGACGCCCGTGAGCGGCAAGTACATGCACGACGTCCACTTCCTCGCCTGGAAGGCTGGCGTGAAGACCCTCTACTACCTCCGCTCCTCCGCACCCATCCAGGCCGAGAGCATCAGCGTCAAGACGGAGAAGCGCAATCTTGATACGGAGGAGTGCGCAGTGTGCCAGTGAGTTGCTACGGAGAAGAAAAAACACCTGTGACCAGGTGTTTTTTCTTGATGGAGAAGCGTCCGCCGGTCCTTGACGGGCGATCAATCTTTTGTTATGATCGGATGTCTCGAAAAAGGGGAAACGAAATGGGTGATGCACCAGACGTGAAAGTTGCCGCAGGGAAGGCCTTCGTCCTGCTGGTGACGGGTCTCCGCGACGGAAGCAAGAAGTGGGACGCCGTCCGAAACGCTACCGACGCCCTCGAAGACTGCGCTGGGACCTACCCGTCATTGGCCGATGACGCCTACCAGGCGGCAAGCGAGCTCATGAGGCAGGCGGGGGCCTATGGCGGTCGGCCGGCGACGGAAGCCGGCGTGCAAGCCCTGGCGCGCCTGGAGACAGACTTCCCCGAGGCGGTCGCCGAAGCCAGGGAGGTCCTCAAGGGCTGTCCGCTCCTGATCCTGTAGGTGGCGGGCCGATAGGCAAAAAACCATCTGCGACCGCATCCTGACGCCTACCTGCCGGGCGTCTTTTTTCATTCCGTCCTTTTGCCATACCGCCCCATCTTTGTTAGGCTCAACGCCATCTATGCCCACCAACTGGAAAGCCCTCCTGAAGGCCCTTGGCCTCACCGAGAGCGAGGCCGCCATCTACGTCGCCTCGCTTGAGATGGGTCCCGCCTCCGTCCAGGACCTGGCCAAGAAGGCCCACGTCTCCCGCGTCACCACCTATGCCGTCATCGAGACCCTCTCCCAGCGCGGCCTCATGAGTTCGGTGGAGAAGGGGAAGAAGCACTATTTCACCGCCGAGTCGCCCGAGCGGCTCGTTTCCGTCGTCCAGGCCAAGGTCCGCCAGATGGAGGCGACCCTCCACGAGGTCCAGGACTCCCTCCACGAGCTCAAGCTCCTCCAGCGCGGCGAGAAGCCGGTCGTCCGCCTCTTCGAGGGCGAGGAGGCCATGAAGGCCATCTACGACGACGTGGCCGCCACCCGCCCGGCGACCTTGAACGAGTTCGGCAACCTCGACGAGATCCGCAAGTTCATCACGCGCGACGATGTGGTCAAGCAGGCCCAGCACATCCTCAAGCGCACCAAGCCGCGCTCCATCTATGTCACCAGCCAAGGCGAGGCCGAGACGGTGAAGAAGGACGACCGCGAACACCGCTATGTGAACCTGAAGGACGTCCAGGCCTTCGGCGACATCATCGTATATGACAAGAAGGTGGCGCTCTCGAGCTTCCGCGGCAAGATGGTCTCCGTCCTCATCGAGAGCCAGGAGATCGCCCAGACGCTCCGCGAGCTGTTCCGGTTGGCGTGGGAGCAGAAGAAATAAAAGATGACGGTCGAGAGACGGAAGGGGATCGCTCCCTTCCGTTTTTTTGCAAAGAAAGAACCTCGCGGGGAGCGAGGTCAGGGTCAGCGGTGTCCGTGGCATGGACAGGGTTGGGGCAAGCCATCGATGCCCACCCCGAATCGGACTTTGCTGCTGGCTCACGAGCATCCTTCCGTTCTTCTGACGGGAAGCGGTGTCCTCGACAGGCGTGCGCGGACGCGCAGGCGATGCGTGTTTGCGTAGGTCGAGGCGTGCCATCCCATCGCCGCTGATCTCGAAGAGAGGGCGTCTTCAGCGATCGGTTTCGAACATGGTTGCAGCTCCACTGGTTGAGAGTGAAGCACGTTCTTTCTGTTCCGGGCGGGTGTTGGATCCTGAGCTTCAGGGATCGTGTCCCGTTCCCACCCGAGCGAACCCCCAAGGTCTGGCGCCCATTGCGACTCAATTGCGCGTATTTCGAAGGCGTTCATGCGCCCCCGTGCCAGGCCTGGCCTCTCCACCGGAACGTGCGGAGCGGTCTCGAGGCTAGCGGGGAATATAGCAAAGAATGGAGGAATCGTCAAGATACGCGGCGATAAAACAGCTAAAATAGGGTGTTTTTCGAGAAAGCGGGGGTTGACAAGCGGTCTGATTCTGGGTATGGTGGCCGGCAGCTGTTTCACGACGGAAGGAGGCCTGACATGAAAAGAGAGCCCGGTATCTGGTGGCGGACGGTCGAAGCGCTGGCACCCTCTCCTGAGCAGGGGACCGGACAGCCCGGCTTCGCCTGGTGTGGCAACGAGTTCTGGGAGGGGGTTGTCGAACACCTGTATCCCGATGTGGAATTGATCGGCGTGGACATGGAACTCAAGGCCAAGGATGGCCCGTTTCGACGCGAAACCGGCTGGACCGCCGAAGACATCAAGGCCGTTCCCTTCAAGGCGTTCCCCGAAGGCGAGCCGCTCCCGGGGCCTGGGGACGCGATCGCCGTACGCTACGAATGGTTTCCGAATGCCGTTCGCCTTCGAGCGTCACGCATCGCGTCGAGAACGCAGCGTAAGCGCATCCGCAGAGATGCGGCCGAGCAGCTCGCCTTCGAGCGAAGCCTGGCCGCTTCTGTCGATCATCGCGGGCGGGGCGACGCTCGGACGGTCACCGCGTCTGTCGCCGCGCCGGGCCTTGCAGAAGGTCCATCCGGCCGGAAGATCGAGCAGGACCCGTACCTGCGCGCGCATGGCGAACGCATGGCCTGGCTCCAGCGCCTCATCGATCCGCCCCTGCGCGGTCACAACCACATCTGGCATCCTGAGCACTACCTCGCCGGGATGCGACTCGCGAATCCGGCCCACGTCAACCTGCGGGCGTTCCCTCTGGTGGGGAAGTCGCCGTATTTCCCGCATCCCGGCCCGCTCATCGACGAGCGCCGCTTCGTTCTCGATGACGAGGCGTTCCCGCGTGACATCCTGGATGCCGCCGGGATCACGCGCGAGCAGGTCTCCATCGTTCGTTTGCCCTACCACGACGACCGCGACGCCATCTACCGCCTCGCCCTCCCGAGCGCCCTCTCCCGGACGGGAAGGCCGGCGGGCACGACCACGGGAACGCTCACCCGCCTCTGGATCCCGCGGTTCGAAGGGGGGTCGTTCTGCTATGTGATGGCCGCCTGGGACCGTGCGCGTCGCTAGGCATCCTCGCCTCTCCGCCCTGATGGGGGTAAACGGAGAGGTTTTTTCGTTGAACGGAAAAGCCGCGGATAGCGCGGCTTTCTGTTTCAGGCCTAGATCTCCTCCTCGTCTTGGGCGAACAGCTCGTCGCGTTCGGCCTCGACCTCCTCGGCGGCTTCCTCGATGAAATCGAGGTCGCTCTTAGGAGCGTCTTCGGTCTCTTCGGCGGTCTCCTTTTTCTTCTTTTTCTCGCCCGCCTTCTCGTCGAAGTGGCCCGCTTCTTTTTTCGCGAGTTCCTCCTCGACGCTCGGCTGGTCGTCAAGCTCGTCGTCTTCGTCGTCCGTGGCGGCGCTGGCGCCGGCCTTCTTGCTGGTGGGGGATGATTGGGCGAAGTACGCATCCTCGCCTTCTTCCTCGCTCAATCCGGCGAGGTCACGGTCAAAGTCAGACATAGGGATTGGGGGTGTTCAGGAAACGATAAGCGTAAGCTAACCCAGATGCTCTTGACCGGCAAGAGGGTTGTCAAGACACCCGCTGGACCGTACACTTCCGGGGTATGGAAATCGCCTTGCTCCTCGTTATCGTGTTCGGGTTCGCCTGCCTGGCCGCCCTCCTGCTGAGCCACCAGCGCGCCCTGGCGGCGCGGCCACAGATCGACCCGGCCGCCCTCCTCTTGCTGCAGCAGCGCCTCGACGCCCTGGGGCAGGACGTGAAGGGCTCGCTCCATGAGCAGACGCGCCAGCAGCAGACGTCGAGCCATTTCATGACGAACACGGTGCGCGACGTGAGCGAACGCCTTGTCCGCCTCGAGGAAACGAACAAGCAGATCCTCTCGTTCTCGGGACGCCTTGACCAGATCCAGCGCGTGCTCACCAACCCGAAGCAGCGCGGCATCCTCGGGGAATATTTCCTCGAGACCCTCCTCAAGAGCGTGTTTTCGCCGGAACAATACCAGATGCAGTACAAGTTCCAGGACGGCCTCATCGTCGACTCGGCGGTGTTCGTGCAGAACCGCGTGATCCCGATCGACTCGAAATTCAGCCTCGAGAACTATAACCGCCTCGTCGAGGAGGAGCGCGCCGACGAGCGCCAGCGCCTCGAGAAGGTGTTCGTGAATGACCTGAAAACCCGTATCCAGGAGACGGCCAAGTACATCCGCCCGGAGGAGGGGACCATGGATTTCGCGTTCATGTTCATCCCGCACGAGGCCATCTATTACGACCTCCTCACCAACAAGGTCGGCTCGACCGGCGAGGACGCGGAGAGCCTCATCCACCGCGCCGCCGCCAAGTACCGCGTGATCATCGTCTCGCCGACGTCCTTTTCGGCGTACCTGCAGACCGTCCTCCAGGGACTGAACGCCATGAAGATCGAGGAACAGGCACGGGAGATCCGGCAGCGCGTGGCGGATTTGGGACGGCACCTGCAGGCGTTCGAGCAATACTTCCAAGGTGTCGGCAAGCACTTGGGCACGGTCGTGAACCAATACAACTCGGCCGGGAAGGAGCTTGGGAAGATCGACAAGGATGTCCTGCGTGTGACTGGGCAGGGGACCGGGTTCCAGTTGGAGGGGGTAGAGAAGCCGGCGGTGGAATGAACCGAGTGGACTCGGTTCATTTTTATAGGTATCTCTCTAGCAAGAAAACGGAGACGTGCGTTTTTCTGCGTACGGTGGGGAAGTCGCCTGTATTCCGAACCCTATCCAGAAAACAAAAAAAGATGCGCTCGGCTCCAGGTCGGCGGATTCAATTCAACCAGAACCGTCATGTGATCCTACGGACCCATGAAGGCGTCTTCGAGGATGCGGTCCCACAAGGCCATCCCATATGCGAAGAAAAAAATCCCGTGCGGGACGGGGAAGGGATCGGGAATGACATGTCGCGGGATGGATTTCTTGGCGCTTCCTACCGGGTAGGAAGGTCAATCTGATGCGTCGTACAATACAACTTATACGACACATGTGGGATATTCTTCCCTAATATAAGGGATCTCGTACGTTCAGGAGCCACGACAGTGTCCCCTCATCCTATCCGCGGCTTCCCTCCCAGGAGGCTCAGCCGCGGACCTTTCGAGCGCGCCCCGGCGCGTGCGCCTTTTTGGCCCGTCTTCCTCACGCGCCGCGTTTCTGTCCCGTATACGCTTCTATTTCATTTCCCATGGTCCCCCAGTACCTCTCATTTCACGTAGAGCCTTCCAAGGATCCTGGCATCCACGAATTCCTTCGCGGGCGGGATCTTGCCGGCCTTCACG
Organism: uncultured Gammaproteobacteria bacterium; assembly: GCA_964540365.1. Lineage (GTDB taxonomy): Bacteria > Patescibacteriota > Patescibacteriia > 2-12-FULL-60-25 > 2-12-FULL-60-25 > JAGOUA01. The sequence continues at coordinate 5,323 of CAZIMD010000019.1, read as the reverse complement.
CGGGCCTGGAATTCGGACAAGGCCTTTAATTGCGCTGGGACGTTTTCCAAGGGGTCGATATAGCTTGGGATCCCATCACGGCCATACAGGGCCAGGCGCTGCGGCTCCACGCGCATGTAGCTGACGGCCAAACCGATGCGGCGCAGTTCCGTGTCGATGGCGAACCAGCGGCGCAGCTCGTCGACCTCCATCGGCAGCCGATACCGCAACGCGACCGGATCGTTGAGGTCCGGCAATTCGATGAGCGCCTCCGTAGACGCGTCGGCGCTGTCGGCGCGGCCTGCGAGCCGCTGTAGGACCGCGAGCCGTTCTTCGGGCGTCAGCTCGGCGCGTACGATCCCTTGGGCGTCCACGCGGAGGAATTGCCCCGGCGTCTTTACGAGCAACGTCGTCCGCTGTTCCTTGATGATGAGTCGCACAATATTTGAAACGGGACCGGTATGGACCTCGACCGATTCGGCGTACCAGCGGGCCTTCAACTGTTCGGCAAGGCCCGCCTCGTCGATGAACCACATGTGCCGCGCCGGCCACGGACGCCAGGCATCGCGCCGATCGAGCGACTGGAAGACGGCGGCCTTGGCTTCGAGGGCATCGATGGCCTTCCCCTCCTCCACCGTGACGGTCCGCACGCTTAACAGGTCGCTGAAGAAGAGCAGGCTTCCCCACCCCAGCAACGCGAAGACGCCAAGCGCGGCGAACGCGAAGCGGCGGCGGGCGTGGGGGTCGGTGGCGAACCGGTGGCGGAAGGGCGCGTCGGGCATGAACAGGGCCAGTATGCCATAAAGCGGGAGGCCGTGACAGGAACGCGCGCCAAAAAACACCCTTGCGGGTGCCTATGGCTCCATCCGGTTCAGCATGCGCGGGAACGGGATGGTCTCGCGGATGTGGTGGACGCCCGTGATCCAGCGTACCGTGCGCTCGAGGCCGATGCCGAAGCCGCTGTGAGGCACGGTCCCGTACTTGCGGGTATTGAGGTACCACTCGTATTGCTTCAGGGGGTATCCACGGTCGACGATCTCCTTCTTCAGCAGGTCGTAGCTCTCCTCGCGCTGGCTGCCGCCGATGATCTCGCGTCCCTCCTCGGGGGCGATGAGGTCGGCGCAGCGGGCGCGGAGGACGCCGTCGCCGTCGGTGAAGCGCTTCATGTAGAAGGCCTTCACGGCGGCGGGATAGTCCTGGATGAAGATCGGGAGCTGGAACTTGTTGCCGAGGGCGATCTCCTCTTCGGTCGCCATGTCGTCGTGCCAATAGGCATCGTCGTAGGTCGCGTTCTCGAGGAGGTTCTCGTCCTTGAGGATCGTTTTCGCTTGCTTGTGCGTAAGGCGGACGAAGGGCTCGTCGACGAGGCGCTGCAGGATGGTCGTGTCGCGCTCGAGGATCTTGAGTTCCGCTTGGCAGTGCGCGAGGACGTCCTTCACGATCCGCTTCACCATCTTTTCCTGGAGGTCCATGTTCATCACCTGGTCGAAGAAGGCCATCTCGGCGTCCATCATCCAGAGTTCGGAGAGGTGGTGGCGCGTCTTGCTCTTTTCGGCGCGGAAGACGGGGCCGAAGTCGTAGACCTTGCCGAAGCCCATGATGCCGGCCTCGCTGTAGAGCTGGCCGGACTGGGAGAGGTAGGCCGGGGTCTCGTAGTAGTCGACGGTGAAGAGCTGGGTCGTGTCCTCGCAGCTGGTCGGCTGGATGATCGGCGTGTCGAAACGGATGAACCCTTCCTCGTGGAAGAACTGCTCGATCGTGAAAAAGACGCGGTCACGGATGCGCAGGACGGCCCACGGGGTGCGCGAGCGCAGGTACAGGTCGCGGTTGTCGAACAGGAAGTCCGGCCCGTGCTCCTTCTTGCCGATGGGAAACTCTTCGGAAAGATGGATGACCTCGACGGCGGAAACCTGCAACTCGAATACGCCGGGCTGTTTCGGGTGCTCGGTCACGGCGCCCGTGAGGCGGCACGAGGATTCGTTGGTGAGCGCGTTCGCCGCGTCCCAGGCCTCTGGGGAGACGTTCGCCTTGACGACGATGGCCTGCATGAAGCCGGAGCCGTCACGGAATTGCAAAAAGACGATGGACCCGCTGGAGCGGACGCTCTGCGTCCAGCCGGCGAGGGTGACGACGGTCCCCTTGTGGCCGGGGAGCTCGGAGATGCGCGTGGACATACCCGCGCATGATGGCGGATCCGCATGGAAAAGGCAAAAACCTCAAGAAAAAACCGAGCAGGGCTCGGGGAGGCCGACGGCGAGGCTAGCGCCGCGGCGGGAAGTGGATCACGGGCGGGAAGATGCGGCGCGGGTGGGTGCGTCCGGGCCGGTAGAAGCGGAACGGCTGGGGCCCCTTGGGCGGTCCCACGCGGCGGGCGAAGAGGCCGGCCTGCATCAGCGTCGAGACGTCGTACAGGCGGCGCGCCTTGCGGGTGGGACGGTCGTCGGTCGGGCCACGGCGTTCACTCATGCGTCGTCATCCTTTCGTGTCGGGTCATCCGTCGCGTACGCCTGCGCATCAGGCGTGCGAGATGGGCGCGTCTCCAGCGCGTGAACGGGGCCGTCTCGGCGGCGATCACGCGGGAGGGCGGAAGGCTGGCGGATCGGAAGGCCCTCTCGGCGGAGGGTACGAGCCCCTTGAGAAGCGACAGCCGTTTGATCGCGGTGTTGATCTCGGACTTCCGGACGGGGCGGCGTGGGACGTGGATCATGCGGGTTCCTCTCGGCGTTTGGATGCCTGCGCCGACGCCATTCAACCATGTTAAGCCGGACCTGACAAGGAGCGGGCAAACAGCGACTGGAGATACGTTTTTTGGTGTCGCCAAATATCCACGGGAAGAGTGAGAAGCGTGGTCTCAAGGATCAGCGCCAAGTCCGCCAGCGCCTGTCGGGGAGCGCTGAGGGCCAGGACCTGCTCGAGGCTTCCCTTCTCCAGGAATTGGAGCCCCTTTTGGAGGAGCGCCTCTTCCGTTGAAAACGGCTGGCTCGTGGCATGGTGGGAGGCCTCATCGCATCGCGCGCACAGGAAGCCGTGTTCCTTCAGGTGAAAGGCATGCGGCCGTATGGGCGACGCTTGGCAGCGGACGCACCGCGTGAAGGACACGCCGTACCCCAATTCCTTGGTGAGGGCATGGAGGCCGAAGGCCCAGGCGAGCCAGAGGCGCTCATAGGAGAATTGGGCCCGGACGCGCCCGCTGACGGCGACACATGCCCGCAGGAACGAAAAGACCCCGGGCTCCTGCGCGTGCGGTCCCGTCAGGCGATCGCATAATTGGCACAGGCTACCCAAAAGGAAGGTCCAAGCTTCGCTATCGCGTGTCGCGAGGCCGTGCTCGGCCGTCATCCGGGCCACGGCGATCCGGTCGAGGACCTTGCCATGGGCAACCATGACCTCGATGAGGGAAAACGGTTGCAGATGGCCCTGGTGGCGAGCGTTCGTGCGGCGAAGGCCGGCGGCAAAGACCTCCTGTTTCCCGTGCGATTCGGTCCACAGGGAAATCCAGGCATCGGCCTCGCGATATGGCTTGACCGCCAGCACGAACGCGCGATCGCGAAGATATGTGCTCATGCGCCTTCAGGGAGACGATCAAGATAGGCCTGCAGGATCGCCACGGCCGCAAGGTCGTCCCGCTTCCCCTTCTGTTGCCGTTCATTCTGCCAGCGGGCCGCGAGGGCGGTGCTGAGCGTTTCGTCGGCGAAGACGCACGGCACGCCTGTCGTCGCCGCGAAGCGTGCGGTCCAGGCGCGGATTTGCCGTTGTTGCCCCGTCTCATGTCCAGGCTCGCGAAGCAGCTGCGGCATCCCGATCACGATCTGATCGATCCGTTCCCGCTTGATGAGCTCGTGCAGCTGCAAGAAAGCCTGCGTTTCAGGTTGCGCGTCCACGATCCCCCACGGCGAGGCGATCCGAACCGCCGAATCCCCCACCGCAAGGCCGATGCGGGCCTCACCGATGTCCAGTCCTAGGAGCGTCATGGAACCATTGTGTGCTTCGGGAGTCCTTTTTTCAAAGGGTGCGTAGACTTGCGTCGTAAAACGTTATTTTTCTTTGCGCGCAACTTCCGTATCCTGGCGTCTATGCCCGTCCAACCTTCCGCACGGTTCTTCACCTCCCTCCAGCGGGCCCATGGCTACCGTTCGATCGCTGGCGTCGACGAGGTCGGCTGCGGCTGCCTGGCCGGGCCCGTGGTCGCCGCGGCCGTCGTCTTGCGGGGACCCACTCCCCTGCCCCAGGTGCGCGACTCGAAGCTGCTCTCCCCCAACCAACGGGAACGACTTGCCGAACAGATCAATAAACGCCCCGCCGTGCTCTGGCAGATCGGCGAGGCGTCGGTGGAGGAAATCGACCGGCTAGGCATCCGTCCGGCGACGGTCTTGGCTTCACGACGGGCGCTCCTCGGGCTTGCGGAGGCTCCGGACGCGGTCGTGAGTGACGCGTTCCCCATTCCCGACCTGCCGTTCCCCTGCCACCCGTTGGTGCGGGCGGACCAGCGGTGCCGGGCAGTGGCGGCGGCCTCCATCCTCGCGAAGGTCCATCGCGATCGGCTGATGGACCACTACGAAAAAACGCATCCTGGCTATGGGTTCACGAGGCACAAGGGATATGGGACGCGGGAGCATTTGGCGGCGCTGCAGGAGCTAGGGCCGTGCTCCATCCATCGAATGAGTTTCGCGCCGGTACGAGCGGCGGTCATGTGTCGCGTAACGAAAAAACCAAAAGACCCCCTGGACCGCCAGGAGGTCCACGGGCGCTAATTCGAAATCTGGTTGGCCGCCAACTCGGCCCTGAAACGCTTCGTAGAGATGGCGGCCATGACAAGCGAGACGACGAGGCCCGCCAACGGTCCGCCGCCGCCGCGGCGATAGGGCGCCGGATTCAGCCAAGCGAGATCTTCCCAACCGAACAGCGGCGCGAAAAAGGCTCCCGCGTAGAACGCCGCCAGGACGACGAAGACGCCCCTCCAGGCAACGTCGGGCCATTTCGCTTTCGGCGTTCGCTTCAGCGACCAGAAACGCCCCGCCACGGCCAAAAATGGCAGGAAGAAATTCACACCGATCTCCGCTAGGGCAAGAAGGAAGTCTGTTTGCATCGATCGTCGGCAGTATACCACGCGGTCATCCCTCGGCGGAATACACCTCCCCCTCCTGGGTCCGCACGCTCTGCGCATCCACGAACACGTCCACGTGAAAACGCGCATCCTCACGCTTCAGGAGGCCCGCCTTCGGATACACGCCATGTTTCTCGCCTAAAGATAAGTGGAGCCCCTTTTGGCGCTCGAAGGCGGTCACGTCGGCGACGAAGGCGCCCTTTCCGAAAGCAGGGTTCAAGCCAAACCCGATCTCGCGGA
>CAZIMD010000018.1:17785-22527 GCA_964540365.1 uncultured Gammaproteobacteria bacterium | reverse complement strand
TGGCGATCGCCTGGCGCGTGAACGGGACGTCCCGCCAAATGAAAAGACCCGATCCGTTTCGGTCGGGTCAGTTGCCGATCGGGAGACCGCGTTCGAAGCGCTCGTGCGCGCGCCGGAGGCGGGCGTACGGCCCGTTGGCGCAGGCGAGCTCGGCAGGTGTGCCGATCTCCACGATCCGTCCCTTTTCCATGCAGACGATCCGATCGACGTTCTGCACGGTCGCCAGGCGATGCGCGATGACGATGATCGTGCGGCCTGCCCGGGCCAGATCGGCGATCGCCTCATGGATCGACGCGTCGCCTTCCACGTCCACGTTCGCCGTCGCCTCGTCGAGCAGGATGATGGGCGTCTGGCGCAGGAGGGCCCGGGCGATGCCGAGGCGTTGCCGTTGCCCGCCCGACAGGCGCGCGCCCCGGTCGCCGATGCGGGTGTCGTATCCTTGCGGGAGGGCTTCGATGAAGCCGTGGGCGTGTGCCTGGCGCGCGGCGGCGATGATCTCGTCGCGGGTCGCGTCGGGACGTCCGTACGCGATGTTCTCGGCGGCCGTGCGGTCGAAGAGGTCGGTCTCCTGCGCGACGTAGCCGATGGTCGCGCGCAGGTCGTGCAGCGTCAGCCGGCGGATGTCGATCCCATCCAGCAGCACGCGGCCCTTCTGGAGCTCGACCAGCCGCAGGAGCGCCTTCACGACCGTGGACTTGCCGCCGCCCGACGTGCCGACGATGCCGATGATCTCGCCCGCCCGGATCGACAGGTCGATCCCCGCGAGCGCCGCGACTGTCGGGGCGCTCGGATACGCATACCAGGCATCTTGCAGGCAGAGCGTCCCGCGCACGTCGGTGAGCCGCACGGGATCCTCCGGGTCGGTGATGGCCGGCTCCTGCGAGAGGAGGGCGAACACGTACTGCGCCGCCGCCGACCCTTCGGCGAACTTGTCGAAGATGTCGATGATCCCCGAGCAGGCACGGAACAGCCGTTCGGTGAGGATCAGGGTCCCGAGCCCTTCCGCGAGGAGCCGCGCCTGGTCCATGGTGGGCGCGTGTCGGATCCGCCACAGGCAGACGCCTAGGCAGGCGATGCAGGCCGCCCCGACCCACGCATGGCGCCAGAGCTTGAGGCGGTCGAAGCTACGGTATTCGGCATACAGCATGGCAGCCCCGGCGGCTTGGCGCTCCTCGACGCGACGGATCTCGTTCTCCTGCTGGTTGTAGGCGCAGACCGTGCGGGCGTTGGCGAGGGCCCCACCGATGAGGCGGTCCGTCCCACGATCGAGCTGGTGCCGCCGATGACGCGAGACGGCCGTCGAGGCCCGTACCCACACGGTGACGCCGACGTAGGCGAGCGTCGCCGGCCCGACGATGGCCAGGTAAAGCCCGTCGTACCAGCTGACGGCACAGGCGGTCGCCACGCTCAGGAAGAGGAGTGGAACGAGGTCGTTGCCTGCCAGGAAGGTGAGGTCGCCGATGCGCGCGATCCCGCGGGAGAGGTCCCCATAGAGGCCCGTGACGTTGTTCGCCTCGAAGAATGTCCCGTCGAAGGCGAGCAGCCGGCGCAGGAGGCGCGACCGCAGCGTGTGCTGGATTTCCGCGGCCGCCTGCCGGACCCGTTCCGCCTTCGGGATCTCGATCCAGCCCACGAAGGCGTAGAGGCTGAGCAGGGCCAGGCATTCCGCCGCCGTCTTCGGCCAGGCTTCGGGACCACGGCGGCTGGCGCGGATGAGCAGGGCGGTCATGAGCACCGGCGTGAGCGCGCTGCAGGCCTGCATCACGAAGATGATCAGGCCTGCGACCGCCAGGCGGCGATGCTGCGCACGCGACAGGTTCCAGTAGGCGCGGAGGAAGGGGAGGAGTTGGAGGTTCGGCGTTTCGGGGTCCATCAGGAGCCTTTCAGGTGGAAGGGGCCGGATTCTTGAGGGTGGTTGCGACCCAAAAGATCGTCTTATTTTAGGGAAAAAACCCTCCTTGTCAAGGCGTTTCCGCTGGGTGCTTTCGCGTCTCCTGTTTCACGATCTCCACGCCGTACAGGAAGATCTGCGCCTCATAGAATACCCACACCAGGAAGACCGCGAGCGAACCCGCTGCCCCATAGAGCGACCCGACGCTGCTCCGGCCGAGATAGAAGCCGATCACGAACTTGCCGATGTTGAAGAGGACCGCCGTCAGGAACGCGGCCGGCCACACGGCCCGCCAGGGGACGCGCGTATCGGGCAGGTACTTGAAGATGCCGGCAAAGAGCGCGGTAATCACCGCAAGTGAGAGCACCGCATTCCCGACCGGCAGCAGCCAGACCAGGTCGATCCCCAGGTGCGCGCTCAGGAAACCGCTGCTGCGCGTGAGGATGGCGCTGGCGAGCAGGGAGGCGAGGAGGAGGATCCCCGTCGCGCCCAACAGAAAGAGGAGCAGGAGATAATGCAAGACCTTTTCCCACGCGGTCCGGTGCCGTTTCGGCGCATCCCAGAGTAGGTTGACCCCTTCGCGCAGCCGCTGCACGCCATTGATCGCCCCGAAGAGCGTGATCCCGATGCCGATCAGCACGGCCCAGCCGCTCTGCGCGGCGAACCGCTGCTGTTCCAGGAGGGAAGTCACGAGCCCCGCGGTCTGCGGCCCGAAAAAATCGGCGATCATGGTCAGGAAGGCGGCCTGGTTGTCGGCTTGCCCATACAACGCCCCCGCGATGCCGAGCGCGACGATGAGGAGCGGCGCGAGCGAGAACACGGCATGGTACGAGATCGCCGCCGCCAGGTACGAGGCCTGGTCCGTCCGCCAGGCCCGGAAGGCGGTTTTTAGGTCGTGGAAGGAGAGCATACGCGTTAACGGGGAAGCGGCTTACGGAGGAGGCGTACGCCCCCCGTCGCGCAGAGTGCGCCGATGATTCCCGCCACGAGCGCCGTCCAGAGGCTGGCAAAACTCCAGTCCGTCTTCTGGATGAGGAGCAGGAAGAACCCCGCCAGGAAAAACAGGAATGTCACGAAGAATGCGACGGCCGCCCCGATGAAACAGGCGAGCCCCAGTCCGAAATGCTGGATGTGGGGCCGGACCGCCAGCATGGTCGCCGCGAGGGTCCCTTTGACCTGCGTTCCCATCTGGTAGCCGAGGTATTTTAAGAGGAGGGAGAAGAAAGGCATGAGGGTAGTTTGGGTGATGGGTGGGGAGGCGTAAAGGGCGCAGCCGTCTTCGCTTAGCGGGCCGGTTCCTTGACAGGAAGTCCAGCGCGGCCTACAAGATGGAGGGTCCGGATCGTCACGCGTCTGAGAGAAGGGTGCTGTTCGGCGCTTTCCCCGATTGAGAAGACGACGCGGCGGGCCTATAGAGCCTTTTCGCCGGAAGCTTCTCTGTCGGGGACGAGTGCCCATGAACAATACCGACCATCCGCTCCTCGCCTTCGTCGCCTCCTACGGCTTGACGGAGGCCGACATCCTCGTCGCGGCAGCAAACGCGCGGCCCGACTCGGCCTTCTCGCTCGATCGAGCCATCCAGGTGAGGATGCCCGAAGCGAAGCTTCTGGCCGACGCAGGGCTCCAGGGACACGACGCCCGCGTCTTCACCTGGTCCGGCAACAAGAAGGATCGGGACTGGCTTCTCGCGATCGATTCCTGCTCCAGCGCGCGCGAGGGAATCAGGGCGGTCGTGCATCTGGTGAGCGTCGCGGACACGCGCGCCCTCTCGCTTTCCGCGGCGGGCGCCATCCCCGAACGCGAGGTCGAGTCGAAGCCGCCTCGCGGACCCAAGCGGGGTGCCCGCGTCGACCAGGTCCTCCTTTCCAGGCCTGCCTTCAAGGAGCGCGGCATCTCCAGGCCCGCCGTCAACGGGCCCGGCAGCTCGAGGCCGCGCTGAGAATTCCTGGGGCGCTTCGTCCGTCCCCGCCCACCTCGTGGGCCTGCATCCGGCGTGCCGGATGTTTTTTATTGAAGAAAGATGAGCGACCTGGGCGAGGTTGAGAAGACGTGGAGGGCGTACGGACTTCGTGGAAGAGGGGCTACGGTGACCTCAAATACGGTGTTTAATCCCTTAATCCGGCTCCTGTTCCCGCTTGACACACCCCCAAATACCTGCTAATAATTGACCGTTGGACCGTCCCATTGTGGGTCGGTGCCCTTTCGGAAGGAAGATTCGCCATGAGCCGAAGGAACCTCGCCTTTCCCAACTCGCTCGACAAGCTCGGGCTCGCTCTCGACATGATGCGCCGCGCCCGCGGGCAGAAGGGCATCTGGGCCACCCCGGACGCCGAGAGCCGCTACGGCAACACCCTCTGGATGCGCGACTTCGCCTACGCCCTCGAGCCGCTCCTGCTCGCGCTGGGGGAGTACGGCCTCGTCCGCACCCACCTCAAGAACGTCAGCCGCCTCCAGCGACCGAACGGCCAGATCCCCATCGTCTTCCTCGACGACGAGGCCGCCTGGCTCGACCGCAAGCGCCGCCAGGAGCAGGCCGCCGGCCGCAAGCCGTTCATGCTCGAGCGCTACGAGGCGGGCGAGCTCTGGAACCTCACGCCGGGCACGCGCGATTCGGAGGTCTGCTACCTCCTTGCGATGTACCAGTACTTCGAGGCGACCGGCGACCAGGCCTTCCTCCACGTCTGGCAGGACGAGATCCGCCGCGCCCTCGCCTACATCGAGACGCACCTCATGCGTGACGGGCTCATGATCGGCGCCGACTGGCGTGACACCATGGAGAAGGAGCTGGGCGACAAGCCGCTCCTCAGCAACAACATGCTGCTGTACCGGGTCTACGAGGCCCGCGGCGACG
>CAZIMD010000018.1:0-17685 GCA_964540365.1 uncultured Gammaproteobacteria bacterium | reverse complement strand
GACGAGGCCCAGGTGATCGAGGACACCGACGGCATCGTCGTCTGGCCCTTCGTCCAGGCCTTCGTGGTGCGCGCCCTGCTCAAGGCCGGCAAGCTCGACGACGCCCTCCACCACCTCACCACCCTGCACGCGCATGTCGGCTACCCCGAGTGGATCGACCCGCGTACGGGGGTCGCCTACGGCGCGCCCGAGCAGCTCTGGAGCGCCGCCGGCTACGCCCTCGCCTTCCTCGAGGCGAGGGCCTCCCTCCGCTGATCGCCGCTTCGCCCAGATGCCCGCATCTGGGCGTTTTTCTTTTTGCTCTGCCTCTTTTCATTCATGAAGAATCCATGAAGCGCCCGCTTGCCTTTCCGGGGCCCGTTGCCTACGGTGTATCCTTGACCCCTGCCCGCCGCGACCCGTTCCGGCGCCGCCGGTCCCTCTTGCTATGCCCAACCCCCTTTCCTCCCTTTTCGGGAAAAAACTTCCCATAGCCGGTCTCGTCTTGGTCCTCGCCGGCGTCGGCTACAAGGTCGCCGACCCGTTTGCCGCCAAAGAGCCGCTCCGGTATGTCGTCGCCTCCGCCAGTCGGCAGACGCTCGTCTCGTCCGTCGCGGCGAGCGGCCAGGTATCGGGCGAGAACCAACTCGACCTCAAGCCGACCGTCTCCGGTCAGATAAAGGCGGTTTCCGTGAAACCGGGCCAGACCGTCTCGACGAGCACGGTCCTCTTTACGATCGATCCGAAAGAGGCCCAAAAGACGGTCCGCGATGCGGCCCAAGCGGTGAACGACGCGCGCCTTTCTCTTGAGTCGTCCCAAATCTCCCTCCAGAAGCTCCGCCTGCCGCCGGATGCCGTCGCGCTTACGCAAGCGCGCCACAGCGTCGACCAGGCCCGTCGTGCGCTCGACGACCTGCGCGCCGGTCCCGACCAGGCAGACGTCCAACAGGCCCAGCAGGACTATTTCATCCAACAGCAGAAAGTGCAGCTCTCCGCCGACGGCAAGACGCCAAACCTGCTGCGTGACGCCTACGACGATGCCGTCCCGACCGCCCGCAGCGCCTCGCAGACCGTGCAGACCGCGCTGCGCAACCTCGACGAGCTGTTGCGCGTCGTCGGCCAGAGCAACCTGAACGGTTCGTACGAATATAGCCGCCTCGTGTCGGTCATGAACCCGAACCAGACGGGTGGGAACCTGTATGAGGGGGTGCAGACGTCCGCCCAGGCCCTCAAGCGCCAGGCCGACGCCCTGCGCGCGACCGGTGAGGATCCGGCGAACATCGATGCCGCCCTGCGAAGCGGGCGCACGGCGTTGGACCTGCTCGCTCCGCTCTTGCAGCAGGCCGAGACATTGACGCAGGCCCTCGTCCCGTCGAGCGCGCTCACGCAGGCGACGATCGATTCCCTCAAGAGTTCGGTGCGTTCCGATCGCAGTGATGTCGCCTCGAAAGGCACATCCGTCACCTCCGCCATCCAGGCCCTCGACCAGGCGAAAACGGACTTGCAGGCGCAACGCCTAACGGTCGAGAAGGCGCTGCTCAACCTCCAGAAGGTGCAGCGGGGGGCCGAGCCGAACGAGATCGCGACCGCGGAAGAGCGCCTCGCCGAGGCGCAGGCTTCCCTTGCGAAGCTGCAGCAGGGCGCATCCGCGCTTGATCTCGCGACCGCGCAAAACGGCATCGAGCAGCGCCGCTCTTCCCTCCTATCGGCCCAACAGCGGCTCGCCGACGCCCAGGAGCAGCTGAAGGCCTACACCATTTACGCCCCCTTCGAAGGCGTCCTGGCGACCGTGCCCGTGCGGGTCGGCGACCAGGCCTCGCCTTCGACCGTCTTAGGGTCGCTCCTGACGAAGGCAAAAATCGCGACCGTCTCGCTGAACGAGGTCGACGTTTCGAAGATCCAGGTCGGCCAGAAGGCGACCCTCACGTTCGATGCGTTGCCGGATCTGCAGATCGCGGGTTCCGTGAGCCAGATCGACACGCTCGGGACCGTGAGCCAGGGAGTGGTGAGCTACGCCGTCAAGGTCGCGTTCCTCACGGAGGATGCGCGCGTGAAACCGGGGATGAGCGTGGCCCTCTCCATCATCACGGACGTTCGTCCTGACGTGTTGGCCGTCCCGAACGGGGCGATCCAGCAGGCGGGTGGCCAGCCCACGGTGCAGGTGTTGGCCGCGGCGGCGGCGAACGCGTCCGGGAATGCCGCGCAAGGCATCCCCTCCGAGGTCCCGCCGGAAGTCCGTTCCATTCAGGTCGGCTTCGCGAACGACCAGTTTACGGAAATCGTGGGCGGCCTTGAGGCGGGTGAGCAGGTGGTCGTGCGGACGATTGACCCGAACGTCACGACCGCTTCTACGGGGGCTGCCGGCGGCTCGGGAGCGGCCGTCCGGATCCCGGGCCTCACGGGTGGGGCTGGGCAAGGTGGCGGCGCGGTCTTTCGCGGCGGCGCAGCCCCCCGTTAACGTCTATGATCGAGCTTCATGACATCCGGAAGGAATACCAGACGGGCAAGGAAGTGACCCAAGTGCTGCGCGGCATCTCCTTTACCGTCCCCAAGGGCGCCTTCGTCGCCATCATGGGCCCGTCGGGTTCCGGCAAGTCAACCCTCATGAACATGATCGGCGCGCTCGACGTGCCGACGACGGGAACCTATCGCCTCGACGGGCAAGACGTGTCGTCGGTCCCGCTTGAGGAGCTGGCCGCGATCCGCAAGACCAAGATCGGCTTCGTGTTCCAGTCGTTCCACCTGCTCCCGCGCGCGACCGTCCTGCGCAACGTCTGCCTCCCGCTCGTGTATATGGGGGTCCCGAAGGAGGAGCGTGAGCGTCGGGCGCGGTTGGCCTTGGCGGCGGTCGGGCTCGACGAGTCACGCCACCTGCACACGCCGAGCCAGCTCTCCGGCGGGCAGATGCAGCGCGTGGCCATCGCCCGGGCCTTGGTCAATGATCCGGCCCTGATCCTCGCCGACGAGCCGACGGGAAACCTCGACTCGAAGACGGGGGACATCGTCCTCGGGACGTTCCAGCGCCTGCACGCCGAAGGCCGGACCATCATTCTCATCACCCATGAGCCATATGTCGCCGAGCACGCCGAGCGGATCCTCGTGATCCGTGACGGGGCGCTCGTCGAGGATCGGGTGAATACGGACCGTCGTCTCCAAGCATATGAGGCTGCCTGATCTTCTTGAGGAGGTGTACCTGGGCGTCTCGTCGAACAAGGTGCGTTCCGGGCTCACCATGCTCGGGATCGTGATCGGGATCGCGTCGGTGATCGCCATGCTCTCGATCGGGCAGGGGGCGAAGGCGCAGATCGAGGCGAACATCCAATCGATCGGCTCGAACCTGCTGCTCGTGATGCCGGGCGTGCAACGTGGGGTTGGGGGAGGCGTGAGTGCCGGGCGAGGGTCGGCCCAGACGTTGACCTATGAGGACGCGAAAGCCCTCACGGAAGTCGAGGGCGTCAAGGCGGTCGCGCCGGAGATTTCCCGTCGGTATCAGCTCGCGGCGAAAGGGACGAACACGAATACGCAAGTGGTCGGCACGACCCCGGCATACCTCGGCGTCCGCAATGTCACGGTCGAGACCGGCACGTTCTTCTCGGAATCCCAACTGGCCTCCCGCGCGAAAGTCGCCGTGATCGGCCCGACCGTCCGCGACGACCTGTTCGGGGCCGCCGCCTCGCCGATCGGGAGCCAGCTCCGCATCAACGGCCTGCTCTTCACGGTGATCGGCGTGACGGCGGCGAAGGGCGGTTCCGGATTCGCGAACCAGGACGACCTCGTGCTCGTACCGCTCACGACCGCGGCCACGTTCTTGGCGGGGAGCGAGAACGTCGGCACCATCGCCGTCCAGGCCACGGATGCGAACGCCATGGCGAGCGCGCAGGCCGGCGTCACGTCGGTCCTCCTGACGCGTCACCGCATCGGCGATCCGGCCGCCGCGGACTTCAGCGTCCTCAACCAGGCCGACCTCGTGAGCGCGGCCTCGAGCGTCACGAACACCTTCACGACGCTGCTCGCCTCCATCGCGGGGATCTCGCTCCTCGTGGGCGGGATCGGTATCATGAACATGATGCTCACGACCGTCACCGAGCGCACGCGCGAGATCGGCCTGCGCCAGGCGATCGGGGCCGAGAAAGGGGAGATCATCGGGCAGTTCCTCGGGGAGGCGGTCCTCCTGACGCTCCTCGGCGGCCTGATCGGCATCCTGATCGGGTATGGGATCGCGCGGCTCCTGCAGACGCTCACGCAGTTGCCGACGACGGTCGCCTGGAGCTCGGTGTTCCTGGCGTGTGGCGTGTCGGTGGGGATCGGGCTCGTCTTCGGCTTCTATCCGGCGCGACGAGCCGCGGGCCTGAATCCGATTCAGGCCTTACGGTACGAATAGGTCGTTTATTCCCTTACTTTAGATCTTTTCCTTTCTTCCGTGGTATGCAAAAACTTGTCGCTCCGCTCGTGATCGGTGCTCTCGTGCTCATCGCTGGTGCGTTCTATGGCGGGATGCGGTATCAGCAGGCGAAGGCTCCGGCCATGGGGGCCACGCGCTTGGGGGCGGGTCCGGGTGGGGCGGGAGCCTTTCAGGGGCGCCGCGGTGGGGCAGCCGGGGCTCCGAACGGGGTCGGCCTGCTCGCCGGGGAGGTCCTCACGAAAGACGCGAATTCCCTCACGCTCAAGCTCCGTGACGGCGGTTCGCGCATCGTCTTTTACAGCTCCTCGACGCGCGTGAGCAAGATGGCGGATGGGAATATCGCCGACGTCAGCACGGGTACGACGGTGAGCGTGAACGGGGCGGCGAACCAGGATGGCAGCGTCACGGCGGAAATGATCCAGCTGCGGCCGAACCTGCCGGTGATGGGGGAGCGGCCGTAGGTATGAAGCTTGGTGATAGAAAAATCAGCCCCGTGGCTGATTTTTTAGACGGTTGCTCGTCTGTAGCGCGGACGCGTCTGATCTTTGAGGGTCTGTACCCGCTTTTTCAGGAGAAACAGCTCGTCTTCTACGAGTGCGGGCGTGCGCCTTAGCGGATCTTTCGGATTCGCCCTATTCCAGGCACGGATCCGTCCCAGATCGTCCGTCAGCTCGTAGATCTTCACTTCAAGCCGTCGAAGTTCGGCGGTGCGCTCCTCGTGGGTCGCATTCGGATCGTCCTCCGGGCGAGGGCTATATGCCTCGAGGAGCGCGTCCAGCTCGTCCGTGAGGCCCGGATGGGAGAAGTCAGCCTGCCTGGCGCGGCTCGGGGCGCTTTCCGTCGGCCGTTCCGCACCTCTAAACGGAACGTCATTGCCTCTGTCTCGAAATGGGCCATCCATCATCATAAATTAGGGAAAAATGAACGATGGAGAGAGTATAGCACATTGATCATCTTGGGACGATCCGTGCCTTTGTCCATTTCCGCCGCTTCTGGCATGATCCTCCCCATGGCGATCGTCCTGCAGCTCCAGGGGGTCGAGAAGGCGTTTGGCCCAAGACGCCTGTTTTCGGATGCGACCGTCTCGATCGCGGAGGGGCAGCGGGTGGGGTTCGTGGGGGTGAACGGGGCGGGCAAGACCACGCTCTTGCGCATGATCCTGGGCCAGGAGGGGATTGATGGCGGCCAGGTCGTGTTCCATCCGACGGCCCGCCTGGGCTACCTCGAGCAGCACGAGCGCATCCCCGCCGAAGAGCGCGTCCTGGACTATCTTGTCCGCGTTTCCGGCCGCGAGCCCTGGGAGTGCGCCAAGGCCGCCGCCTCCTTTGCCCTCACGCCCGCCGACCTCGAGCGCCCCTTCGGTGATTTTTCGGGCGGGTACCAGATGCGCGTACGGCTTTCGGGCGTCTTCGTCCGCGAACCGAACCTGCTCCTCCTCGACGAGCCGACCAACTATCTCGATCTGCAGACGGTCCTGCTGCTGGAAGAGGTGCTACGCCAATATCGCGGCGCGCTCCTGCTGGTCTCCCACGATCGCGAATTTTTGAAGAACGTCTGCACGCATACGCTGGAATTGGAGCACGGCAAGCTCAACCTGTTTCCCGGGGAGATCGAGGCCTATCTCGCCGACAAGGAGGAAAAGCTCGAAGCCGCCCGCCGCTACAACAAGAAGATCCAGGCCCAACGCGCCCACCTGCAAAGCTTCGTGGACCGTTTTCGCGCGAGCAAGGCGGTCCAGGCCCAATCCAAGATCAAGCAACTCGCTCGCCTCCAGACGATCGAGATCGCGCATTCCTTGCGGACCGTGCGGATCCAATTGCCGCCGCCGGTCGTCTTGCGCAAAGGAACGGCCCTCACCTGTCGCGACCTGGCCGTCGGGTATGGCGAGCGGCGTATTTTGGACGGAATCAACTTTGAAATCGACCGCGGCGACCACGTGGTGATCTTGGGTGAGAACGGACAAGGGAAGACGACGCTGTTGAAGACCCTTGCCGGGGACCTTCCATCCCTCGCGGGCCTTGCCAAATGGGGCCACAACCTCCGCGTCGGCTATTATGCCCAGCACGTCCCGCAGATGCTGCCAAGGCACGGCTCGGCGGGCGACTACCTGCGCCAGGTCGCGGGCGAGGTGCTCCCGGAAGACCTGTTGCGCATGGCGGGGAACTTCCTGTTCTCGAAAGACGACCTCGACAAGCCCATTTCCGTCCTCTCTGGCGGCGAACGGGCACGCTTGTGTCTCGCGGGCATCTGCTTGGGCCGCTACGACATCCTCATCCTCGACGAGCCTACCAACCACCTCGATTTCGACACCGTCGAAGCGCTCGCTGAAGCGTTGCAGGAGTTCCCGGGCACCATCTTTTTCGTGAGCCACAGTCGAACCTTCGTCGCCCAGGTCGCGACCACGATCCTCGAGATCAAGGACGGCCAGCTCCGTCGCTACCCGTACCCATACGACATCTACGTGCACGAGCTGAAGACGCATGAGAAGATCGAGATCGAGGAGATCGTTGCCGAAGAGGACAGGAACCAGGGCGAGGCACCCTACGTCCGTTGCAAGACCGACGTCTACCACGACCTGCAAAAGGAGAAGCGCGTCTTGGAGCGCCTCGAAAAGGAGATGGCCGCGCTCGTCCGCGAACGCGAGACGATTTTCCGTGCGTATGCCGAACAGCCGCTCCTGCAGGACGTCACCCGCGCCAAGCGTCTGAAAGCCATCGAGGAAGCCTCCCTCGTGGCCGAATCCCAGTGGTTCGCCACCCACGACCGCATGGAAGCCCTCGAAAAGGAGATGAGGACCGCCAAGGAAGAGTATGGCTAAGCCCTTTACGCTATCATATTGGCTATGACCATCGCGATCATCGGCGGCGGGGCGGCCGGCCTCATGGCGGCCGCGACCCTCTGCGAGCAGAGCCCGGAGGCTCGCGTCATTTTGCTTGAAAAAAACGATGGGTTAGGGAAAAAAGTCATCATTTCCGGGGGCGGCCGCTGCAACGTCACGACGGGCTTGCGCGACCTCCGCGAGGTCCTCAAGCGCTACCCCCGCGGCAACAAGTTCCTCCTCTCCGCCTTCCACCAGTTCCCGCCCGAGGCCGTCTACGCCTGGTTCGAGGCCCATGGCGTCCCGCTCAAGATCGAGGAGGACCTGCGCGCCTTCCCCCAATCCGACGACGGCCATGACATCGTGGCCGTGTTCGAGCGGCTGTTCCGCCAGGGGAACGTCGAGGTCCGGCTGAAGGCGAACGTGGTCCGGCTCGAGAAGGCATCCGACGGTTTCCACCTCTTCCTGAAGGACCGGCCCGAACCGCTCGCCGTCGACCGCGTCATCCTCACCACCGGCGGCCAGGCCTATCGCCATACCGGCTCCACCGGCGACGGCTATGCCTTCGCGCAAGCCATGGGCCACACGCTCACGCCCCTCGCGCCGAGCCTGAACGCGTTTTTCACGAAGGAGACCTGGCCCGCCGAGCTCGCCGGGCTGTCGTTCGCACGCGCGACCGTTACCGCGCACCGGGGGAACGGCCACGCCTATACCGGCCCGTTCCTGTTTACGCATAAAGGCATCACCGGCCCGGCGGTCTTTGCGGTCTCGTCGCTGGTGGCGTTCGAGGCGTATGACGTGCGGCAGCCTCTGCGTGTCACGCTCGACCTCTTTCCGGACGAGGCGGCCGACGCGCTCCGTGCCCGCCTCGAGACGCTCCTCCGCGCGAACGGCCGCAAGGCCCTCGCGACGGTCCTGGGCTTCGCCGTCCCGAAATCCCTCGCGACCGTCCTCTGCCGAGAGGCGGGCGCTCCCGAACACAAGAACGCGGCCGACGTGAACAAGCAGGAGCTCCTCCGCCTCGTCGCCTGGCTCAAGGCCGCGCCGCTCGACGTGACGGGCCGCGGGGCAGGGGACGAGTTCGTGACGGCAGGGGGGATTCCGTTGAATGAGGTGAATCCGAGTACGATGGAATCAAAAATCACCCCCGGGCTGTTCTTTGCGGGGGAGATTTTGGATATTGATGGGTTTACGGGCGGGTTCAACCTGCAGGCGTCGTGGGCGACGGGGAGGTTGGCGGGAAGGACGTCAAGCGTCTGACGCCTAACTCCCGTTAGAAGATTTCCGTTGCCCGCTCAATGGCAAGTGCGTCCATCGTATTGTCGTCGTAATTGTCAGCGTGCGCGCCAATGCAAAGAAAGGCGATAATATCGCCTTTGACCGCGAACCATAGTCTCGGAAATTGGCTTTGGCGTAAGCCTGAGCCGGGTATCACGAGTTCGATTTTCCAAAGTGTCCAGATCGTGTTCTCCGTTAGGCGGTGCAGCTTGCCTGGACCTATGACGGATCTCGGAAGCGTAGGATGAAATTGAGTTTGGCAGATCCTTTCAAATTTCTTCAGGCCCTCATCAAATCCATGAAAACGACGGCTTAATTTCCTTTGCTCTTTCTCGAACCCGTCGTGACGCATGAATTGAATCATACCGCCTCAAATTCTGTTCCTCGATAATAGGCGAGCTCATATGGGATCACCTCATTTAATCCGCTTGCGACGTAGGGCGCTTCACCGTGGCTCAATTCTTCCAACTGTTTGCCGGACAGCCCCCCATACTTTTTAACGATGCGTTCCAGCATCATTTTTTCCTGTTCGTTTAAAGAATTTGCATCGGGGGATCGTTCTGCTTCATAAACATCTGTCGGAATGTACCCGTCCCATTGTTGGACTTTTGTGATTCGTAGCATTCCAAGCCTTAGCATTTCTCCGGTTACCTGGTCGAGGTGAGTGGGAAACGGTCCCATCGGTAATGCCTTGTATATGTCTCCTGTGATCGATGTGCCTGTCTTTTCAAAACAATCAAAATCAGCAAAATAAAGGAGTTTTGCAAGCTTCTTTTTTCCCTCGATCCTCCCGCCTAGCTGCGAGCATAGGTAGAGGATCGTCTGTTGATATTTTGAGTTCGTTGTTGGCATGGTGGTAGAGAAGGTTACTACCGCATTATAAAAAACCTGTCAATGGAACATGCCTTCACGCCTGTTAGAATACGATACTATTCTTCGATGAATAAAGCAAAAAAGATAGATCTACTTAGGATCTGTCCAATAATCGCTAATCAACCCTTAAAATCCGATACTCCGTCCCCCCGCTCTCATTCTCCACCCGCACCGTTTCCCCGACTTTCCGGTTTAGCAGCGCCGCCCCCACCGGCGACACATGAGAAATCCTCCCCTGCGACGGGTTCGCCTCGTGCGGCCCGACGAGCTGGTACGTCCGCTCCTTCCCGTTTACCTCGACCGTCACCCGCGAGCCCAGGCCCACGCGCCCGTCGTCGCTCGCCTGCGTGACGATGGCGCGTTTGAGGCGGTCCTTGATCGTCAGGACGCGTCCCTGCAGCCGCGCGAGCTTCGGTTTCGCTTCTTGATATTCCGCGTTCTCCGAAAAGTCGCCCAGGGTGAGGGCGTAGCGCATCTGCTCGAGGGCGGCGGGGAGGTCGACCTTCTCGATGCGTTCGAGTTCGCGCTTGAGCTTTTCCACGCCTTCGGGGGTCAGGTAGACGACGTCGTCGCTGGTGTCCTGGTCGCGCAGCTGTTGGGAGGTCCGTTGGGGGAGGCGCATAGCTAGTCGGTGGGCGTGTCCTTGCTCTTGGCGAGACCGTAGCCGCCTGCGGAACCGGCCGCGAAGGCGATGGCGCCCGTGATCACCTCGCCCAGGTATTCCGGGGCGTAGAACAGGCAGGCGAAGAACAGGACCAAAAAAACCGCGGTGATAACGAAAAACGCGAGCAGCTGGACCTTCTGTCGGGGCGAGAGGTGGCGGCGTTCCTCGTGGGCGTAGTCCATCTCCTTTTCCTGCAGTTCGAGGATCCGGTCGACCTGCGCTTGGGTCGGCATGTAGGCCTGGGTCTGGTTGCCGAACATCTGCAACAAATGCGTGGTGACCGTCTCATCGATCACCGGGAGTTCCTTCTTGTTCACGGCGAGGGCCTCGTCGCGCTTGGCTTCAGGCGGCATGGGATTGGCGGTTACGGCGATACGAAAGCGAAAGCAGCTGTTTGCCCGCGGCCGGTTGGACGGCCAGCCGCTCGACCTGCTTGCCGAGGAACAGGTTGAACTCGCGTTGCAGGAACATCCCCAGCAGGAAATCGAACTGCGCGCGGTCGATTTTCTCGGCGCGGAGGTCGGCCTGCAAGTTCCGCATGAAGGTGAAGAGCTGGATGGGGGGGTGCGTCGGCATAGCGATATCTGTACCGTACCAAGGGGCTGGGGAAATGGAAAGGCAGTGCGGCCGCCTCGGCGTACCAGGGAAGCGCGCGTGTCTTTTGGCCACTGACGGACATTTAGCGTATAGTGCACGGTGAAACCTTTTCGAATATGGAACGTCCTCCTTCAGACCACGACGCGCGCCTGGCGGCCGAACACGCCGATCGCCTGGTTCGGGAAATCGGCCCTGCGCTGCTTGCCGCCTATCCGGAAAAAGCGGACAGGCTCCTCTTGAAAGAACGGGCATTCGCCGAGAGGGTCCTTGATTTTTGTGCGCAAGCCGCACAAAACGGTCCCGGAACGGTCTTTTGGGACCTGGATTTCGCACTCGGGTTCGATGCGCACGGGCTCGACGATGAGCCGAGTCAGGGCCGCTTTTACCCCCGTCCGATCGCGAAGCCGTTGCTCGACTTGCTTAAAAGCTTCTTTCCCGAGCTCGAGCAAAGGGTTTTGACGATCCATGCGCGTGCCCTGTCCGAAGCGGATCCAAACACGGCCCCGCCGTTGAGCCGTATGCCTGCCTGGGACGGGTTTGACTTGCTTGATGACGTCATGCCGTGTCCGCAGGACAACGCGTTCGGTTGGGGAGGACAGACGCCGGACGAAGCGTTTCTCGAACGCCTGCACCGTGCCGCAGAGGAGATGGGGCTCTCTCTCGAGCCGGCTGACGCCGGAAAGCTCCTGTACGCCCATCGCCGCGAGCAACGATCGCCGGACGCCCCGTCGTATTTCATCGCCGCCAATGCATTGGCAGATTTCGTCGGCCCTTCCCGGGGGCTCCGCGTCGGCCGATCCGATGGGGCTGGCCAATGGCGTGATGCCGTTTTGCATTGGAAAAAGGAAAACCGAGGAGACCGTTGCCTCCAGGTGGCGGCGCGCTGGTGGGTGGAACGGTTGCGGGCCTACAACGAAAAAAACGAGGTCTTTGGAAGAGGCCCCTGGTCGGAAGAGATCCTCGAGCGATTTGGAGCGTGCCTGCAGGCCAGCCTAAAAGACGCCTTGAAAACGAAAGAGGAAGTCCTGCTCTGCACGGACCGGCAAGCCTTCGGCCTTCTCTGGGATGCGGCCATCGCTGCGGGATTCGAGCCGCTCTATCGCTTCCCTAACAAGACGGTCATGAAAGTCGGCAGGGAAAGCGTCTCGTTACGCGGCGGATACGGGGCGTCTTGGAGGCAGCTCTTTCCTTAAATCGGCTAGCCATGGCCACGTGAGAACGGGTCCGGGAATCACCGTGCCTCGCCTTCGTGGCGCGGCTTCCGCCTGTTCGCCGACGGTTGGCCGCGTGAAAGCGCGACCCCGTCCCGCTCGCCTTTTCCCCGTACGGCTGCTATCGTCGGGGCATCATTCGCTTTCCCCGTTTCCTATGCTCACCGTTGGCGACAAGGCCCCCAATTTCCGCCTGCCAGACCAGGACGGCACCGAACACACCCTCGGCGAAGTGAAAGGCCAGTGGGCGCTCATCTATTTCTACCCGAAAGATGACACTCCGGGTTGCACGAAGGAAGCGTGCGGGATCCGCGACGCGTTCCCGAAATTCAAGAAGCTTGGCCTGACGGTCTTCGGCGTGAGCGTCGATTCCGTCAAGAAGCACGCGAAATTTGTTGAAAAATACCAGCTCCCGTTCACCCTGCTCGCCGATGAGCAGAAGGAGATGGTCGAGGCATACGGCGTTTGGGGCAAGAAGAAGTTCATGGGCCGCGAGTACATGGGCACGAACCGCGTGAGCTTCCTCATCGATCCCAAAGGCAAGATCGCGAAGGTCTATCCGCAAGTGAAGCCGGAACTCCATGCCGACGAGGTCCTCGCTGACGTGAAAGCCCTGCAAGCCTAGCCATGCCTGCAACCGCCCTTTCCGCCGCCGCCTGGACCAAGCGTCTATTGGCTGAAGGCAATTCCGTGCGGGCTCGCCACGCCCAGCGGTTTTTCCGTACCGGGCCAGGGGAATATGGGGAGGGGGACCGGTTTTTGGGGATCACGGTCCCAGGCTTGCGGTATCTTGCCAGGGAGGCGAAGACGCTCTCCCGTGAGGCGTTAGAGACGCTCCTCTGCTCGCCATGGCACGAGATCCGCCTGTTCGCGTTGATCGTCCTCACGAACCAGGCCCGCCGTCTGAAAGATCCTGTGGCTCAGGCGGAACTTGCCGCCTGGCTGTTCGACCGCCGCGCCGCCATCAATAACTGGGACCTGGTGGATACCAGCATTCCCGTCATTTTCGGCGGTTGGACGCCGACGCCCGCCTGGAGGCGGAAGATGGATGGGCTTTTACGTTCGAAAGTCTTGTGGGACCGTCGTATGGCCATGCTCGCGACGTTCGGATGGATGCGTTTGGGGGATTTGGAGCCGTGTTTCGCCTATGCAGAACGGCTACTGGGCGATCGAGAGGACCTCATGCACAAGGCGGCGGGTTGGATGCTTCGCGAGGCGGGGAAGCGGGACGTGGGGCGATTACGGGCGTTTCTGGATGCCTACGCCGCGGTGATGCCGCGGACGATGCTGCGATATGCGATCGAGCGGCTGCCGGAGGGGGAGCGGAAGGGATATCTCAACGCGAGAACGCTTGCATCAGCGAAGAAGTAGCCTCAATCTTTTTGCCATATATCATCCTATGCCATCCACCCACCAAGCCATCTTCGCTGCCGGCTGCTTCTGGGGCGTCGAACAGGCCTTCCGCGACATCCCGGGCGTCGTCGATGCCGAGGTCGGCTATACCGGTGGAACGGTCCCGAATCCCTCCTACGAGGCCGTCTGCACCGACACCACCGGCCACGCCGAAGCCGTCCGCGTCACCTTCGACCCCGAACGCGTCTCGTTTCGCGAGTTGGTAGACCGGTTTTGGTCGCTGCATAATCCGACGACCGTCGACCGCCAAGGGCCTGACGTCGGGAGCCAGTACCGTTCGGCCATTTTCGTGCTTGATGAAG
Source organism: uncultured Gammaproteobacteria bacterium (assembly GCA_964540365.1). GTDB lineage: Bacteria > Patescibacteriota > Patescibacteriia > 2-12-FULL-60-25 > 2-12-FULL-60-25 > JAGOUA01. The sequence continues at coordinate 4,148 of CAZIMD010000018.1, read as the reverse complement.
CCCAGCGCGAAGCCGCCGAAGCCTCGAAGGCCGCTGCCCAAGCCAATTACCTCAGCCCGATCGTTACCGAGATCGTCCCTGCGGGCCCGTTCTATCGCGCCGAGGAATATCACCAGCGCTACGTGGAAAAACATGGGGGCGCCGCCTGCCATTTCTAGAGTTTCGGGGCTGGTTTCCGGGCCGCGGGGAATCTGGTAGCCTGGCGGTATGAAACGTTCTCTCGCCTTCATGGTCGGTCTCGTGGCCCTGGCCGGCTTCGCTTGGTCATTAGGCCTTTTCCGTGGCTGGACAGGATCGCTTGCGGGGCTTTTGCCGTCCTCGCCCGCACCTGTCGCGCCCTCCGCCTCCTCGACGGTCCCCGGGCCCGTGTTCGCGGGTGACCGTACCCACGCCTATCTCGTGGGGTTCTCGGCGGGTGAGGGGGCGAACGCCGTCGATTGGCAGGTCACCGTCGATGGCCGCGCCTCTGGTTTTGCATATACGGCAAACGAGGCGTATGGAGCCTATGGCGAGGTCGTCACCTCCACCGACCAGCTTATCCTGACGGCCTACCGTCCCACGGGCGAGATCGTCGCGACCGCCACGGCGACCTGGATGGGGACCGCGGCGACGGGCACCATGCGCTATGGCGCGCGCACCTACCCGCTCCGGCTCGCGGAGGCGGCGACGTCTTCGGCGGCGCTTTCGTTCGAGGAGGCTGAAGGGGGCTGGGCTGACGAGGCGCGCAGCATGTCGTGCGATTTTTCCTTGACGTATCCGGTCGTACGCGCCGGCGGGCCGGTTTCACGCGCCGCCGCGGAACGCATCAACGCCGAAATCCGCCGCAGCTTCTTGGCGCCCGTCATGTTCGCGTGGGAGGAATACCGCCGTGGCGGCCCCCAGACCGCCGAGCAGGTGAAAGAGGACTATCTCCGCGCCTGCCGCAACCAGCTTGAGCAGGAGGCGGCCGATTTTGGCCCGTCCGAGGGGGCTGGCGGCATGTTCCGCCGCAGCGAGCTCACCTCCGTGGCCGTTTCCTCCAACCGCGACGGGTACCTGTCGTTCACGGCCGACCGCTCCACCTATTCCGGCGGTGCGCACGGATCCGTGCTCCGCGAGGGGTTCGTGTTCGACCTGGCGACCGGCCAGCGCCTCGAGATCGATGACGTGATCCGTGCCGATGCGCGCCATCTCTTCGGCCAGCGCCTCGCGTCCGACCTCCTACGCGACTATCGTGACGATTTGTTTGAGGACAGCGCCACGCGCTTGCGGGCGTTCGTCGCGAGCGCCCCGGCCCGTGCGAAGGTCCGTTGGGAGGCGAACGAGTCCGGCCTGTCCACCTCGACGACCTTCTATCTTGTCCCGACCGGCCTCCGTGTCGTGTTCCAGCAATATGAGGTGACGCCGTATGCGGTCGGAATCCCTGAAATCACGCTTCCGTATGCCCGCTGGCGCGACCTTGTCATGCCCGGGCGGGCCTGGCCGTTTTAAGTCTAAATGCGCCTGTTATGCTGCTTTGGCACGCGGTCCTCTTAGGGGTCATTGAGGGCCTGACCGAATTCTTGCCCATCTCCTCGACCGGGCATCTCCTCTTGGTGACGGAAGGTTTGGGGCTGACCGACGCCTTTTCGCAGACGTTCGCGATCGCCATCCAGGCGGGGGCCATGGCGGCGGTGCTCGCCTTCACCTGGCGCGAATGGTTGAAGCGGGCGGTTTGGACGCGGGTGTTGGCAGGTTTTATTCCGACGGCCGTTTTGGGGTTCCTGTTGTATAAGGTGGTGAAGCAGTACCTCCTGCGCCCGCAGGTGGTCGTCGTCGCGCTCCTGGTGGGCGGCGTATTGATCATCGCGCTTGAGCGCTGGTTGCGTCGCAAGCGCCCCCTTGCCGAAGGCAAAGAGGTGCCGGTGGAAGCTATGACGCATCGGCAGGCCTCGTTGATCGGGTTGGCGCAGACGCTAGCGGTCGTCCCAGGGGTGTCGCGTTCCGCCGCAAGTATCCTGGGTGGGTTATCGCTCGGGCTGCCACGTGCCACGGTCGTTTCATATGCCTTCCTGCTTGCCGTGCCGACCATCGGCACGGCGGCCGCGTATGATCTCTGGAAGCAGCGCGGCCTGCTGACCGCGGACCGCATCGATCTGGTACTTGTCGGGTTCGGGGTTTCGGCTCTCGTCTCGTATGCCGCGATCCAGTGGATGCTGCGCTATGTCCGTACCCACGATTTCACGTGGTTTGGCGTGTATCGCATCGCGTTCTCGGCGCTTGTCGCCTGGTGGGTGTTGGGGCATTAGGCCCTTGAAGGTTCTTTCACGGCCAATTATCGTTCTGGCATCCTATGCTACTTTCTCGTTCCGCGATTCAAGCGCGCTTAAAGCAGGGGTCCATCCGCCTCGATCCTTTTGATGCGGCCCACTTTAAGGAGGCGAGTTACACGTTTCATTTGGGCGACCGTATTCGCGTATATGCTCCCTGCCAGGTGATTGATCCAGAAAACCCGGAGATTCAGTACGAAGAGGGATATATTCCATCTGAGGGGCATGTTCTCGCTCCGGGTACATTCGTGGTCGGATATTTGCAAGAACGCCTCGCATTGGGTAACGATGTCGCCGCCATGCTGACTGTTCGTGGATCTTGCGCCCAGGTAGGGCTCAACGCTCTCAATTCAGACCTGTTTGTTGAACCAGGGACAGATCTTCACTTGAAGTTAGCCATGAAAAATGTTTCAGGTCTCCCCATTCGTTTGACGACCGGCATGAAAATCGTGAAAGGGATCTTCTTTTCCGTCTGCACGAGCGAATCCGTTTCGTAGAGAAAGGAGACGCCCGCGGATCAAAGATCGACGCCTTCGATCTTTACCATTGAAGATCCGCGCCAACTGGCGCGCGCGATAGAGAGAGGGTATGAACCCCATGCCGTTAGGGTCCGGTTGCAGGGCGGTTGCGGTTCCCTCGGGTCCTGCCTCGCCTATAAAAAACGGCCTACCTGAGATCGGTGAGGCCGTGAGGGCGGGTCAGCGGTCGGTGGGTCCCCGCGCGCCCTGGGGGACGTGGATGCCGCAGATGCTCAGCCCGGCGAGCGTGACGCCGTCGATGAAGGTGCTGGCGTCGATGCGGGCGCGCAGCTCGGACGGAGAGAGGAGATGGAGGGCTCCGATGTGTTCGAACGCCTCGGGGTCCTGCTTGTTGATGCGAACGATCCGCGCCTCGACCACCGCTTGCGGATGGGCGAAGAAGGTGGTGTTGGTGTTCATCCACCCGGCGAAGCGGAGGTCCTCGAGCTCGAGCCCGCCTTCCTCGAGGCCCTCGACGCGGGCCACGCCCTTGATGAAGGCGCCCAGGTCGTCACCAGCCTTGGGAGGGGTGGCGAGCTTGTTCGCGTCGAGCATGCCGCGCGGGCACTCGAGGTTCCAGGTGCCCAGGCTCTCCGCCAGTTCCTTCCAGCGGTCACGCTCGAGGATGGAACGGACGTACCCGCTCGGGGGTGCGTCCGCGAGACGGGGACCGATGAAGCGGTAGTTCTCGACGAGGGCCACCCGCCCCTGCGCGTCGGTCGCGATCACGATCGCGCCCAGGTCCTCGATCAGGAGGGGTTGCTCGTAGCCCGGAACGAAGGCGGGGGAGGGCGGCTCACCCGCGTTCGACGGCTTGGCCGCGATCGGGACCGTCACCCAGGCGGCGGCGAACCCACGGGGGTTGGCCCGGATGTCGGCCGTCTCGTGGGGAACCGGCCGCCAGCCGGCGATCCCCGCGTGCTCGTTCCGATCGAACAGCGTCAGCCGGCGCTGCACCCCCTTCTGTCGTCCAGCTTCCGAATCCGTGTCTTTGCTGCCCATGGCGCGCATGTCCCTTTCCGCGCCACCAATGGGTGGTCGCAGAAGGGGTGAAGCGGTTAGGCGTGCATAGGTCCAGATATCCTGTCAAGGGTCGACGGGCGGGGATACCGCCAAAAACCCACACAATGGCGGGTTTTTGAGGATCAGCGGCGGATCAGCGGGAATCGAAGCGCGTGCGGCTGAGGGCTATCGTGGCCCCTTCCGAGCGGGTGTCCGTCTTTCGCGAGGCGGAGGAGATGGGCATCGAGGGTTTTGCGCCCGAAGTTGAATAAAACGTCAATGGTTAGGGGTCAAAGATCGACGGTTCGAGCCGCTTCCCGCGAATCTGGTCGGCAAGGCG